>CANRFW010000018.1 GCA_947630035.1 uncultured Clostridia bacterium
ATGGCGCGGCGGTCCTCGGGCTTGGCGTTCATGATCTGTTCGACCTTGCCCTGCCCGATGATGGAATATCCCTCCCTGCCAATGCCGACGCCGTGCAGAAGGGCCACGATGTCTTTGAGACGGCAGGGCTGCATGTTGAGGAGGTATTCGCTCTCCCCCGAGCGGTAGAGACGGCGGGTCATGGCGACCTCTTCGTACTCCACGTCGAAGAGCTTCTGCGAATTGTCGAAGACGAGGGTGACCTCGCAATAGGAGAGCTGGCGGCGGGTCTCCGTGCCGCCGAAAATGACATCCTGCATGGAGGAACCGCGCAGGGTCTTCGCCGACTGTTCGCCGAGTACCCAGCGCACCGCATCCGCCACGTTGGACTTGCCGCAGCCGTTGGGGCCGACGATACAGGTCACGCCGTCGTCGAACTTAATGGAGGTCTTATCCGCAAAGGACTTGAACCCGACAAGCTGTACTTCCTTGAAATTCAATCTTCTTTCCTCTCGGTGAGTAGTTTCAGGAGGGCGCGTGCGGCATGCGCCTGCGCCGTTTTCTTATTCTCTCCCCTGCCCTCCGCCTCTTGCCCGAGGGCGCGGACGCGGCAGGTAAATCCCCCCTCCGCCTCGGCTACCGTGTAGACGGGGAGGCCCTCCGCCCTCGCCTGCACATACTCCTGCAGGGCGGATTTATAGTCTTCGTCCTTGGAAAGGACGAGGTTTCGCTCGAGAAAGGCGCGCGCCGCCGCCATGCCGCCGTCGAGATAGATGCCCGCGGCGACCGCTTCGAAGAGGTTGGACGGCGTCTTCCCGCCGAGGTTCTCCTCCCCGCCCGAACGGCGGAGAAAGCGCATCAGCCCGAGGCGCTCCGCAGCGGGAGTGAGTGCGTCCCGCGAGACGAGGCGCTTGCGGAGTTCGGTGAGTTTTCCCTCGTCCCCGCGGCTCCCCGTGAGGAGCAATTCCGTGACGACGAGCTGCAGCACCGCGTCCCCCAAAAACTCGAGCCTCTCGTTGTTCTCCCCGCCGCAGGCGTTGGAATAGCTCGAGTGGGTGAACGAACACAGGAGAAGCTCCCTGTTGCGGAAGGAGTAGCCGATCGCCTCCTCCGCGGCGGCGTAGGTCTCCTCCGTCCAATCCTCGCCGTTACGCATTCTCTTCGGGCGAGCCGACGGACGCCGCGATCTGTTCGACAAGTCCCCCGCGGTGGGCGTCGAGCGCCTGCAACACGGCGGGCTTCACGCTGTTCGCCTTGGAGGAACCGTGGCACTTGACGACGATCTGTTTGAGGCCCAAAAAGACGGAGCCGCCGAGCTTGGCGTAATCAAGCATGTCGGCGAGATGGCCGATCTGCTTGCGCGCACAGAGGTAGGCGAGCTTGGAGCCGAGGTTCTTTTTGAACTCGCTCTTGAGGACGGTCGAGACCGTCTTGCCGCAGCCCTCCACCGCCTTGAGGGCGATATTGCCCGAGAACCCGTCCGCCACGCACACGTCGACGTCCCCGTACATGAGATCCCGCCCCTCGACATTGCCGATAAAACGGATCTCTTTCATCTCTTTGAGGAGGGCGTATGCCTCCTGATGGAGGGTATCCCCCTTGTGTTCCTCGGTGCCGTTGGTGAGAAGCCCCACGCGGGGAGACTCCCAGCCGTACGCCGTCTTGCCGTAGGCGGACGCCATGATCGCGAACTGCGCGAGATAGGCGGGCTTGCACTCGGCATTCGCGCCGCAGTCGCAAAGGAGGGTGCGGGTGCCGCGCACATTGGGAACACCCGGGCAGAGGGCGGGACGCATGACCCCCTTGATCCTGCCGATGAGCATCACCCCGCCCGTGAGGACGGCGCCCGTGGAGCCCGCCGAGACGAAACCGCCCACCCGCTCGTCCTCCTTGAGCATTTTGAGGCCCACGACGACCGAGCTGTCCTTCTTGGCGCGCACCGCCTGCGTCGGGATATCGTCGTTGGTGATGACCTCCCTGCAATCGACCAGCTCCACGCGGGAGGGGTCGTATTTATATTTATCGAGTTCATGCTTTACGAGGTCTTCCGCACCCGTAAAGACGATGGAAAAGTCCTTTCTCTCTTTGAGCGCTTCGAGCGCGCCCTTCACGATCTCGGCGGGAGCGTTGTCGCCGCCCATCGCGTCTACTACGATTTTCGTCATACCGGATCCTCTGTGTGCCCTATACGGGCATTCTGCACCCATTATAACATTTTTTTCAAGAAAAAACAATCCTTTGAAGCAAGGAAAGAGAAATTTTCTCGCGCGCAGGCGCGGGAATTACGATAAAACAGTAATGAGGTATAAGGAGGAAGGGATCGGTCGAAAAAAGAGAGGTGGGCGGGAATGCCCCGTTTTACATAGAATGATAACGGGGACCGCCACGAAAGAGGAGAACGTATGAACGTCAAACGAGGAGAACTTTATTATGCCGACCTCTCCCCCGTCGTCGGGAGCGAACAGGGGGGCGTGCGGCCCGTACTCGTCGTGCAGAACGACGTGGGCAACCGCTTTTCGCCCACGGTGATCGCCGCCGCCGTCACGAGCAAGATCCACAAGGCGCGGCTCCCCACCCATATCGAACTGCCCTCCGCATTCGGGCTTGCGAAGGACTCCGTTATTTTATTGGAGCAGATTCGCACCATCGACAAAAAGAGGCTGATGTCCCGCATCGGGGAACTGCCGCCCTCCACCATGTCGCGGGTGGACAGGGCGATCCTCATCTCCCTCGGCTTCTCCGACGCCGCCTACCGGCATTGATTGCCGCTTGAAACAGGTGACGCAGGCAGGCGGCATGACGCGTTTATACCACGTCCCCCTCGACTGCGCTCGGGGTGACGTGTCTATGTTATCGGGGACATACTTTTCTACGTCACCCCGTCTATACGTCGCCTGTCCCACGCCCTTTACCACGTCACCCCGTCCCACGCCCTTTACCACGTCACCCCGAGCGCAGTCGAGGGGTGACGGGTGCCAAGCGCCCGCTCTCTTGCCCCCTCCATAGGAGGGGGTGTCCCGCAGGGACGGGGATGGGCATGCCCGATCGCCGCCCACCCCCCCTACCCCCCCTCCCACGGAGGGGACGGGTTTTCTATCCCCCCCTCCCACGGAGGGGGCAGGTCTTCTATCCCCTCTCGAGGGGTGGGCAAGGGGCAGGGCGTCGTTCCTCAAAAGAGAAAGGCAAGGGGCGGGCGTTTGAAATGTGTACAAAAAAGCGCCGCGGGAGCCCGCGGCGCATATCCTTTTGAACCTTATTCCATCTTTTCGAGAAGTTTGAAGTCGATCCCCTTCTCGCCGATCTTGATGATCTTCACCTTCACGAGGTCGCCGATCGCAAGCACGTCCTCCACCTTTTCCACGCGCTTATCGGAGAGCTTGGAAATGTGGATCATGCCGTCCTTCCCGGGAGCGAATTCGACGAATGCGCCCATCGTGGAGAGGATGCGGACGACGCGGCCGATGAACATGTCGCCCACCTCGGGGTCGCGCACGATGGACTCGACGATCGCCTTCGCGCGGAGGGCCGCCTCGCTGTCGCCGTAGGAGGCGATGCAGACGGTGCCGTCTTCCTCGATATCGATCTTGGTGCCCGTCTCCGCAATGATGGAGTTGATGACCTTGCCCTGTTTTCCGACCACATCCCCGATTTTTTCGGGATCGATCTTGAAGAAGATGATGCGGGGCGCATACTTGGAAAGGTCGGGCGCGACTTCGGGAACGCACTCGAGCATCTTGCCGAGGATATACTTCCTACCCTCGTTCGCCTGCTCGATCGCGGTGTGCATGATCTCCTCGGAGATGCCCTTGATCTTGATATCCATCTGAATGGCGGTGATGCCCTTCATGGTGCCCGCGACCTTGAAGTCCATGTCGCCGAGGAAGTCCTCAAGCCCTTGGATATCGGTCATCACGCGGAACTCGCCCGTCTCCTGATTCTTGATGAGGCCCATCGCAACGCCCGCCACGGGTGCCTTGATGGGGACGCCCGCATCCATGAGCGCCATCGTGCTGCCGCAGACGGAAGCCATGGACGAAGAACCGTTGGAGGAGAGAATGTCGTTGACGACACGGATGGCATAAGGGAACTCCTCAACAGGCGGGATGACGGGTTCCAACGCACGCTCGGCAAGAGCGCCGTGCCCGATCTCGCGGCGGCCGGGGGAACGGAGCGCCTTCGCTTCGCCCGTGCAGTAGCCGGGGAAATTGTATTGGTGCATGTAGCGCTTGCTCGTCTCGTCGTCAAGCCCCTCGAGCTTCTGCGCCGCCGCCATCATGTCGAGGGTGCAGGTCGTGAGGGTCTGCGTCTGGCCGCGGGTGAACACCGCCGAACCGTGCGCACGGGGAAGAACGCTCCTCTCGCACCAGATGGGACGAATGTCTTTGAGACCTCTGCCGTCGGGGCGGATGCCCTTGTCGAAGATCTTCGCACGCACCTTTTCCTTGGTGAGGTAGTAGAGGCTGTCCTTAATTTCCCGCGTGTTCTCGGGGTAGATATCCTTGAAGTGTTCGAGGGTCTCCGCGTCCACCCGATCCTGGCGTGCCTGACGCTCCTGACGGTCGAAGGTGTCGAGCGCCCAGTCGAGCTTTTCGCCCGCAAAGGCACGGACGGCGCCGTCGAGTTCCTCGGGAATGTGGTAGAGTTCGATCTCCTTCTTGGGCTTGCCGACGGCGGGGACGATGACTTCCTCAATGTACTTGCAGATCTTCTCGATCTCGGCTTGTCCGAACATGATGGCGCCGACCATCTCGTCGTTCGTGACCTCGTTCGCGCCCGCCTCGATCATGAGGATGGCGTCCTTCGTGCCCGCAAGGTTGAGGTGAATGGTACTCTTTTCACGCTGTGCCGCATCGGGGTTGATGACGTACTGCCCGTCCACGAGGCCCACGACGACCGAACCCGTGGGACCCGCCCAAGGGATATCGGAGATGGAGAGGGCGACGGAGGAACCGATCATGGCGAGGGGTTCGGGGGAGACGTCCGGCTCGACGGAGAGCGCCGTTGCCACGACGACCACGTCATTGAAGAGGCCCTTCGGAAAGAGAGGGCGGAGGGGGCGGTCGATGAGGCGTGCGGTGAGGATGGCCTTATCGGAGGCTCTCCCCTCTCTGCGCTTGAAGCCGCCGGGGATCTTGCCGACCGCGTACATCTTTTCCTCATAATCCACCATGAGGGGGAAGAAATCGATGCCTTCGCGGGGGGTGGGCGACATGCAGACGTTCACCATCACGGCCGTTTCGCCGCAGCGGACGACGCAGTGCCCGTTGGTCTGTTCGGCGTACTTGCCCGTCTCCACGACGACCTCTTTTCCGCCGACCGTAAACTTGAATTCTTTGTAGCTGGGTGTCATACTGTTTTCTCCTTTCTGCTCCTTATTCTTTTGCCCATAACCCCGTGGCTACGGGCGATTTTCCGGTTTGTTGTTTTTTGGGACATGCCCTGCCCTTTTCCTTCTTGCCTGCGGCGCATGGCGGCCGCCCCGTTTCACGCGCCATTCCGACGCCGCACTCTTTACGCCCCGCCACGTCATTCCGACGCCGCGCCCTTTGCGGCCCGCTACGTCATTCCGACGCCGCGCCCTTTGCGGCCCGCTACGTCATTCCGACGCCGCGCTCTTTGCGGCCCGCCACGTCATTCCGACGCCGCGTCCTTTGCGGCCCGCCACGTCATTCCGACGCCGCGTCCTTTGCGGCGGAGGAATCTCACGCCCCCCTCATACCGACGCCGCGTAGCGGCGGAGCGTATCTTTCATGGGAAGATTCACTCACTCCGCCTGCGGCTCCGTTCGGAATGAGGGGCGACCGCGTTTCATACCGTCACCCCTCGACTGCGCTCGGGGTGACGTATAGGGGCGCTGGGGCGACTTGGTGAGAAGTCCGCGCGAAATTTCGGCTGCTTTACACGTCACCCCGAGCGCAGTCGAGGGGTGACGCGGTTCCAAAAGATTTTGCGCGAAACTATAAATTACTTGCGCGAGGAGGGTTTCCCTCCGCTGCGCGACCCAATTTGCAACGCCACCGCAGGCTTATTGTTCGTGCAAGCGAACGAGAGGACTAATTCGGTTTCCCGTACAAGTAACTTTCCTCGCGCAAAAGATTTTGCGCCGAACGACAGAGTTCAACCCCCACCCCTGCCCCGCCCCCTTCAAAGGGGGCAGGTATGAGGCGCAAAAGATTTTGCGCGAAATGCGATACATGTAAAAAGGGCGGCAAAAAACCCGCCCTTTCCCGTTCGTTACTTGCGGAGACCGAGCGCTTCCTTGATGGCTCTGTAGCGTTCGATATCCTTCGCTTTGAGATAGTCCATGAGGCCCTGTCTGCGGCCGACCATCTTCAACAGCCCTCTGCGGGAGTGATTGTCGTGCTTATGCACTTTGAGATGCTCGGTGAGGTGGTTGATGCGCTCGGTGAGGAGTGCGATCTGGACCTCGGGAGAACCCGTGTCACCCTCGTGGGCCGCGTACTTCGCGATGATTTCCTGCTTTTCCATTTGCGTTTATCCTCCTATGGAAGTTGTCGCGTCGCGCCAAGAAGTGCGTGGAGAGCGCAATTCCTCGCGTGCGTCGGGATTAGAATACCATATTTCGGGGACAATGTCAAAGGATTTTGCCCTCCCCCGCCCCTTTTCGGGAAAATTTTTTTACGGAGACCTTGCCGTTGCCGCTTTTTGGGGAATGGAACCCCGTTCGTCCGAAAAGACGGTGAGGTGTTGTTCGATTACCGTTTCCCATATCCGTGCGCCCGTTCAACGCGTCATTCCGAACCCCGCGTGTTTTCTCGACGAGGCTACCGCCGGTTTTCGTGCGTCATTCTGAACCCCCGCGTAATACTTCGTTGTGCGGAATACTCGGTGGGGGTGAAGAATCCCGAGGATATGGGCGACAAGTATGGATTGCGGACTTCGTACTTCGGGATCCTTCGCACGATAGAGTTGGGCGGTTTATTCCTACTCTGTCGGCTCAGGATGACGCGGTAACCCAGCGCGGGAACACCTCATCCGTCACGGCTGCGCCGTGCCACCTTCCCCTCGAGGGGAAGGCAAGAGGAGGGCGCGCGACCGCTTGTATACGTCATGTCGTCCCGCCCGCAGCCATGAATGCTATCGAAGGGCGGCACGAGCCGTAAGGCGAAGTAGCGTAGTCGAGACATGACGCGTTTGTACCCCTCGACTATGCTCGGGGTGACGTGGAAGGGGGCGAGGCGGGGTGACGTGGAAGGGGGCGGGCGGGGTGACGTGTATCGCGGACGGGGCGATGAGGGCATAAGGGGCGCGCCGCGGCAATGCCGCGGCGCGCCCCTTATGCGTACCGATATCAGAAACAGGTGATCTCCGCATACTTCCACTTCACGGGCTTCTCGTCGAAAAAGCCCATCGAGGTCGCCTTGTATTTCCACGTCTCCCCCGCCGCGAGGTTGTTCATGTTCGCGAGCGCCTGCCCGATATTCGCCCCGCTCTCGTCGTAAAGGGTAAAACTGATGCTGACGTAGGTGTAGTTGCGCTTGCCCGTGTTCTTCAAGGCGCCCTTGATATCCACGGAATAGCCGAGGCCCTCGTGGTATTCCACCGTCGCAACCGCCCCCTCCGCGATCGCAATGTTCTTCCCCTTTGTGACGTCGCTCCCCTCTTCCGTTTCCGCGTTTCCTCCGCCCGCCGCCGCGTTCCCGCCGTCCGGCAAGGAGAAATCGCACCCCGCCGCACAGGCAAGACAGCCGACCGTAAGCATCACACTCAACACAAAAATCAAAAATCTCTTCATCCCGCGTTCTCCTTTTCTCCCATTATAACTAACTATCGGTTAGAAGTCAAGCAAAAAACTAACCGACGGTTATATTTTTGGAGACAGGGAGACGACTATGGTTGAGATGATAAAAGAGCGTTTGCGGGAAGAGATCAAGGCGAGCGGGCTGACAACGGTGGAAATTGCGAGGCGAGTGGGGATCTCGCCCGAGATGGTGACGCAGTACATGACGACCAAAAAGCTGCCCAAACTCGATACGTTTGCGCGGCTGTGCAGGGAACTCGACCTCTCCGCCGACTACATTTTGGGATTGAAAAACGGTTGAATTGAGGGGTTTTCCCGACCCCATTCCGCAAAAATCACACTGCGGGGCAATACGGGGCGGCGCAATCGGGGGGCTATCCTCATACCGACGCCGCGCAGCGGCGGAGCGTATCTTTCATGGGAAGATTCACTCACTCCGCCTACGGCTCCGTTCGGAATGAGGAGGTGGGGTTCCGCCTACGGCTCCGTTCGGAATGAGGGACAACCAACCCGCCCACCCCCCCTCCATGGAAGGGGGCCGGCGTTACGCGTCACCCCTCGACTGCGCTCGGGGTGACGTGCTTATGTGCAGTGTGATGTGCTTATGTAATCGGAACGAAAACGCAGAAGAGCGCCGAAGCGCTCTTCTGCGTCATTCCGAACGGTCAGAGCCGCCCGCCCGCAATCTGCGGGCGGGCGGCTCTGACGCGTGAGGAACCTCGCTCTTTTCCGAAATGCGGGCAAACGCCCTATCGGTCACGCCAGAGGACGGCGTGTCGGCTCCCCCTCAAGGGAGCCCCGGGAGGAACCGAATAATTTGTTTTTCTCTTCGAGGATCGTATCGATCTTGTTCAGGTAGGTGGGAATGTCCTTCGGGCTGCCGTAGCGCTCGATGCGCGCCTCTTCCGCAAACAATTTTTTGGAGATCGCGTTCGCGCCCACGGCGAGGTTGTCGCAGGTCTCCTCCATCACGTCCACATTGTACACGCAGGCCTTTCCCTTCTTCGTCCACCCGACGTTCTCGTGCGCGCCCGCCATGTACTTCTGGCGGTACAAATAGTACGGCTCGTACCCCGCCGCGGTGAGTTTTTCGCGGGAGTAGGCGATCATGTCCGCAAGGAGTCCGTCCCCGAGCCTTGCCGTCTCCTCCTTGAGTTTCGCCCCCTTTTTGAGGCACAGGGTGTGTACGGTGATATTCGCGGGAGAGAGGCGGATCGCCTCGTCCACGCTCCATTGGAACTCCCCGAGGCTCTCCCCCGTAAGCCCCGCGATGAGGTCGCAGTTGACGTCGAACGGGTAGGGCGCCGCCATTTCAAAGGCGCGGTATAAGTCCTCCGCGGTGTGCCGTCTCCCGATCGCCGCGAGCGTTTTATCGGAGAAGCTCTGCGCGTTGATGCAGATGCGCGTGACCCCGAAATCGCGACACAGGTCGAGTTTTTGGGCGGTAAAAGTATCGGGACGCCCCGCTTCCACGGTGTACTCGCACCCGTTTTTGCGGAGGGGGGAGACGGCTTTCAGCACCCGTTCAAGCTCCTTTACGCCGAGGACGAAGGGCGTCCCCCCGCCGATATACACCGAGCGGAGATTTTTGATGAGAGGTCCCGCCGTCTCGAGTTCTCTCCCGAGCGCTTCGAGGTATGCGGGCACGAATTGTTCGGTCGCCGCGATGGGCGCGGTGATGAAGGAGCAGTAGGCGCACTTGGTCGGGCAGAAGGGGAGGGAGACGAAGAGGTCGCAATTCCCCTCCTTTTTTTCGTAAAGTCCCCTCTGCTCCTCGATGACCCGCCCGACAAGCGCGGTGTTCTCTTCGGAGACGCCGAGGGTGCGGAAGAGTTCCCCGAACTCCCCCGTCTTTTCGATCTGCCCGTAGGCGAGCCGCGTGGGGCGGATGCCCGTAAGCGAACCCCATGGCAGCGTTTTGTGAAAAATTTCGGTGAGAAGACGGTAGAGGGAGAGCTTTGCGTAACGCTTGATGAGGCTCTTCTGCTCGAGGGGCGTGCGGGCGAGATCGAAGTCGCGGTAGCCGTATTCATGCACGCCGAGGCGGAACTTGTTCTCGTAAGCGGTACCCGTGACCTCGGTATCGTGCCCGATCTCCAGCGCCTCCGCCCCCTCGAAGAGGCGGACGACGTCCATGAGTTCGGGCTCGAGCCATTTGCAGGAGGACGTCAGCATCTCCTCTCCTTCGCGAGGGTGGTATCCTCGCCGTGCCCCGTGTAGACGGGGTAGTCCCCCTCGAGGGAAAAGAGCCGCGCAAGGCTCCTCTCCATCGCCGCCGCGCTGCCCGTGGGGAGGTCGGTCCTTCCATGCCCTCCCGCGAAGAGAGTGTCCCCCGAGAAGATGGCGCCGCCCACGAGAAAGCAACAGCTGCCCGCGGTGTGCCCGGGTGTGCCGAGGACGCGGATATGCATGCCGCAGAGGGAGAGCGCGTCTGCGCCGCCGAAGGTGAAATCCACGGTGACATCGGGCTCGGGATAGCCGAACTCCCTTGCGAGGTTCTCCTCCTCGGCGAGGGACTTATCGAGCGAGTGGCAGGCGACCTGCGCACCCGCAGCGCGAAAGGCGGCACATCCGCCGATATGGTCGAAATGGCCGTGGGTGAGGAGGACATATTTTACTTGGAGACCGAGTTCCTGCGCACGGTCGAGGGCACGGGGCTGGGCGGGGTCGATGACGACCGCGGTCTTCCCGTCCTCGGTGAGAAAGTAGGTATTTGCCGCGAATCCGCGGGGATAGAGCTTGAAAATCTGCATAGTTCTACACCTCATCCGTCACGGCAAGGGAGCCGTGACACCTTCCCCTCAAGGGGAAGGCAAGGGGCGAGCGCGCGTAACAGCCTCCACGTCATGCCGCCCGCCTATAAACGTCATGTCGCCCCGCCCGCAGCTATGAATGCTATCGAAGGGCGGCACGAGCCACAGGCGAAGTAGCGTAGTCGAGACATGACGCGGTTTTACATGTCACCCCTCGACTACGCTCGGGGTGACGTGCGTTCTGCGGCGCCCACGAGGGGAAGGCAAGGGGCGGGGTTATGGCGTATCCGTGCAAACCGTTCAGTTGCTCGTTCTTCGCACGTCCACGATCTTCTCGCGCGAGAGGAGTTTTTTGATCAGCACCTCGATATCCTGCTTGTTGGTGAGGTTGACGGTCACGTCCACAACGGCGGCTTCGTTCTTATCGTACCGCCCGTTGATGGAGGTGAGTTCGAGCTTCATCTCGGAAAGCACCGCGGAGATGGCGGCGAGCGCCGCGCCCTGCTCCTCCGCCGTGACGACGAGCGCCGCCTTGAAGCGGGCGTTCCCCTCCACCACCCATTCGGCGGGCTGGAGACGCTCGGGGTCCACGTTTTTGAGGTTGGGGCAGTCGGTCCTGTGGACGACAAGCCCCCTCCCCCGCGTGACGAACCCGACGATATCGTCCCCGGGGACGGGCGAACAGCACCCCGCGAAGGAGACGAGCAGCCCCGACATGCCCTTGATGGTGACGGCGCCCTTGGTGCTGCGGCTCAAAAACGAGGGGCTCTGCGGGACGGGCTGGGGCACTTCCTTGCGGAAGTAGTCGATGAGTTTGAAGATGACCTGGTTTACGGTGACCGCCCCGTAGCCGATGGCGGCGAACATTTCGTCCTGCCCGGCGAAGGCGAGTTTTTCGGAGACTTTCTTGAAACTCTCGTCGGTGAGGATGGCGGAGAGGGAGTACCCCTTCCGCTTTGCCGCCTCTTCGAGCATACTCCTGCCGAGGCGGATATTCTCGTCCTTCATCTCCCGCTTGTAGAAGTTCTTGATCTTCGCGCGGGCGGAGGTGGATTTGATGAATTTCAGCCAATCCCACGAGGGGCCTTTGGCGTTCGGGGAGGTGATGATCTCCACCACGTCCCCTATCTCGAGTTTGGAATTGAGGGGGACGATCTTGCCGTTCACCTTGGCGCCCGTGCAGTGGTTGCCCACTTCGGAGTGGATGGCGTAGGCAAAGTCTACGGGGGTAGCCTCGGCGGGGAGGGAGATGACCTTCCCCTGCGGCGTGAAGACGAGAAGCTCGGTGGAGAAAATTTCCCCCTTCACCGTATCCATGAATTCGCGGGAATCGCGGAGACCCCCCTGCAATTCGATGACTTCGCGGATCCACGAGATACGCTGGTCCAAAGAGGTCTCGTTGTCCCGCTGTTCCTTGTATTTCCAATGCGCCGCGATACCGAATTCCGCCGTGCGGTGCATCTCCTCCGTCCTGATCTGGATCTCGAAGGGCTGCCCGAAGTTGGTGACGACGGTCGTATGGAGGGACTGGTACATGTTGGGCTTGGGGGTCGCGATATAATCCTTGATGCGCCCCGGCACCGGCTTCCACTTCTTGTGGATCTTGCCGAAAATTTCGTAGCACTCGTCCACCGTGCCCACGATGACGCGCACCGCCGTGAGGTCGTAGATCTGGTCGAGGGTCTTCTGCTTATCCTTCATCTTTTTGTAGATGGAGTAGAAGTGCTTGGGACGCCCGAACACTTCCCCGCGGATGTTGCTCTCGGTGAGGATGGCGTTGATCTCCTCGACGACGAAGTCGACGAAAGAGTTGCGCTCTTCGAGTTTCTGGTGGATATTCTCCACGAGGTACTCGAAGGCGGCGGGGTCGAGATATTTGAGGCAGAGGTCCTCGAGTTCGCACTTTATCTGGCTGATACCGAGCCGCCCCGCGATGGGCGCATAGATATCGAGGGTCTCCCGCGCCATCTTCTGCTGTCTCTCCTTGGAGAGGTAGTTGAGGGAGCGCATGTTGTGGAGACGGTCGGCGAGCTTTATGATGATGACGCGGATATCCTTCGCCATCGCGAGGAAGATCTTGCGGAAGTTCTCCGCCTCCTCCTCTTCGGCGGACTTGAAGACGATCTTATCGAGCTTGGTGACGCCCGAGACGAGGGTGAGGACCTCTTCGCCGAATTCGCGGCGGATATCCTCCTCCGTCGCCTCGGTGTCCTCGATGACGTCGTGGAGGAGCGCACCCGCAACGGAGGCGGCGTCCAGCCCGAGTTCGACGAGGATCTCCGCCACGGCGCAGGGGTGGATGAAGTAAGGTTCCCCCGAGGCGCGCTTCTGGTTGCGGTGGGCGTTCTTCGCGAAGTCGTAGGCGTGGAGGAGCCTGTCGCGGTCTTCCCCGATATAGTATTCGTAGATCTTCATGAGAATGGGTTCCACGTTATCCCTCCTTCCCCGCGACGGCGGCGTACACGCGGGAGGACATGAGATCGGTCTTCACGCCCTTTCTCACCCGCAGGGTACCCTCCTCCCAATAGATAAGCCCGAGTTCCTCGAAGACGGCGAGGGCGAAGACGAACAGCTCCTCCGGGAATCCGAGCGCGCCGCAGTTTTTCGCGGCCTCCGCATAGGAAAGCCCGTACACCCTCCCCTCCGCTCTGCGCAGGGCGGAAAAGACGGAAAGGAGTTCCTCGCGGGAGGCGGAAAGGGCGGCGGGGTACTTCTCCGCTTCGCGGTTGATAAGCACGCGCGCCCTGCCCGTGCGCACGGCGACGGCGGACGGCATGTCGAGGTAGATTACTTCACGGTATGCGGAGAGGTCCTCCCCCGGCTCGGGCGCAACGAGCAGCACGTCCGCGCAGTCGTGCGAGGTGAGGCGGAAGGTCTCCCGCGGCAGCCCGAGATCGAATTTCTCCGCGGCGGCGGGATCGGTACACACGCAGCACAGCCCGTAGGGGCAGGCGGCGACCTCCTCCCGCACATGGGAAAGGAGTTCCTCCTCCCCCCTTCTTTCGGCGACCGCAGAGGGGGAACGCAGCGAGAGGAGGGCGTTTTCGAGGGCATCGAGACGGATATCCCCCGTCTCCTCGGGCACGACCTCCCGCACGAATCCCTTGAGATATTCCTTCCCGCGGTAACGGGAGAGGTTGTATTCGAAGACGATCGTTTTGTTGAGTCCGCTGCGGAGGAGCTTGAGTTTATCCGCTCCGCCGAAGAAGACAAAGTCCAGCCCGCCCGCCGTAAAACTCACATGGGGGGATTGGGGCTTCAGGGGCAGGGCGTCCACCCGCCCCACGCGCATGGTGAAAAGGGGCCTGCGGTTGCCCATGCCGAACGGCTCGAGGGCGTTGAGTTCCTCGGCGAGACGCCTGTCCGCACTCCCCTCTCCGCACACGGTGAGGGTGGGGACAAAGTCCTCCCGCGCATACTTTTCGCCGATATACCCGTCGAGCGCCTCGCGGAGCGCCGAGAAGTTCTCGGCGCGGACATTGACCCCCGCCGCCTGCGCGTGCCCGCCGAATTCCTCGATGAGGGAGGAACAGCTCTTGAGGGCCTCGAAGATATTCACCTTTTCGACGCTGCGCGCGCTCCCCTTGAGGAGATCCCCGCGCTTGACGAAGAGAATGGCGGGACGGCGGTATTCCTCGACGACGTGCGCCGCCACAATGCCGAGGAAGCCCGTGTTCCACTTGTCCCCCGAGAGCATGACGATATTGCCGTATGCCCCCTCCGCCGCGATCTCGGCCGCCGCCTGCGTGTAGAGTTCGTCGCACCGCTGCTGGCGCTCGGCGTTGTAGGCGTTGAGTTTTTCGGCGAGGGCGGCGGTCTCCTCCTCGTCCTCCGTCGTGAAGAGGCGGAGTGCGGAGAAGGCGTCCCCCATCCTCCCCGCCGCATTCACGCGGGGGGCGATGGTGAAGGCGAGGGTGTGCGCCGTGATCTCCTGCGGCTTGCCGATGAGGGCGGAAAAGCAGGGACGGGGTGCGGTTTTCATACGTTCCAGCCCCGCGGCGACGATGTCGCGGTTCTCCCCCAAGAGGGGTACGCTGTCCGCCACGGTGGAGAGTGCGGCAAAGTCCACGAGGTCGTATGCCCGCTCCCCGAGGAGGGCGCAGGCGAGCTTGAAGGCGACCCCCGCGCCGCAAAGATTGTCGTAAGGATAATCGTCCTTGAGTTTGGGATTGACGATGATACAGTCGGGGAGTTCGTCGGGGAGTTCGTGGTGATCGGTGACCACGCAGTACGCCCCCTGCTCCTTGATATATTCGACCTCTTTGCGGTTGGAAATACCGCAGTCCACGGTGAGGATGAGGTCGGGGAGGAAATCGTCGAAGATCTTGTCGAGGGCGGCGACACTCATGCCGTACCCCTCCGTCCGCTCGGGGACGTAGAGATAGGGCGTGATGCCGAAGCGGGTGAGGGCGCGGTTCATGATGGAGAGAGCGCCGATGCCGTCCGCATCGTAATCGCCGAAGACGGCGACCCGCCACTCCTCCTCCTTGGCGCGGCGGAGAAGATCGACCGTCTCCCGCATCCCCCTCATGAGGAAGGGGGAGAGAAAGTTCTCCGCCCCGGGGTGCAGGAAGGAAGAGATCTTTTCCTCGGTATCGACGCCGCGCGAAAGCAGCACGGAGACGGTGGTCTCCGTGAGAGACAGCTTTTCCGCAAGGGCGCGGACCCTCTCCTCCTCTTCGGGCGAGAAGGAATATTCCCGTTCGATCCTGATCATTTTTCCTCCGTATTTGCAAAAACGGCGGGAATGCCCCGCCGTTTTTCTCGGAAACTTCTTTTTAGCCTTCGTCCGGCGCCTTTTCCGCTTTCTTCTTGCCGGTGTAGCGCTTGCGCTTGACGGACATCCTGTCGAACGGGCGCTTGACGTAGACGTGCAGAGCGGGTCCGAAGAAGAGGACGGAGTAGACGGCAACGGCAAGGGGCAGGAGGGCAGGCAGAACAAGGAGCCGCACGCCCGCCGTTGCGCATGCGCCGAGGAGAACGACGGCAGCGCCGATCCCGCCCGCCACGCAGGCGATGAGCCTCCACGAGGCGCGGAAGGCGTTCTCCACTCTCTCATCGGTGGAGAGGGCCGCGTAGTCGGGTTCCTTCGAACTCTCCCGCATCTTCATGCAGTAGAGGATCCAGAGAATGAGTACCGTAACCGCCGCGATCCCCGCATAGAGGAGAGGGCCGCCCGCCGTAACGGGGATACGGGTTATGGCAAAGATTGTTGCCGCAATGCCGGCGCCGTGTACTTCAAGGGTAAGCCCCGTGAGCGCCGCCGCCACGCCGAAGCGGATGAGGACGTATACCATGCCGACGATCGCGCCGCAGCAGAGGGCGATCGCCCCCCGCCACACGGCCTCGTTCATGGCCTTGTTTTCGGCGGTGTGGAAGTTTGCATAGATCTGCGCCTCGGGAAGTTTTTCGCCGAACGCAGCCTTCGCCGCGGTGAGCGCGGCCGTGAGCGCCTCGTCTTCCGCCTTGTAGGAGAAGGTGTACACGAGCTTCTTGCCGTCCGCGAGGAGGGTCGCCGTATCCGTCTCCTTCTTGAGGTAGTTAAGGCCGTTCGCCTTGAAGGCGTCTTCGCATGCCTTTTCGATATCGGCAGGGTCGTACGCGGTCTCCGCGACGACGTCGTAATCCACCTCGAACGTCTTGATCTTCCCCTCTTCGGGGGTGAGATTGAAACCGAGTACGGAGGCGAGGATGATCCCCGCGACGAGAAGCACCGCCGAGACGGCGAGCCACACGGGAAGCAGTTTTACGGGTTTGAACTCAGTCTTCATCTTGCGTTTCCTCCCGTTTGAAGTTGCAGACAGCGCCGGGACGGGCGGTAAAGGAGATCATCACCGCCCATGCGAAACGGTTGATCCCGAGCGAACAGATCCCCGAGAAGACCGTGCCGAGGGCGAGGGTGAACGCGAACACGCGCAGCCCCGTGAGTGCGACGAAGAAGGTCATAAAGGCGAGGAGGGCGACGGCGATGTGCAGGTCGAAGAGGGACCAGAAGCACTTCTTGTATCCGCCCTTGACGGAGGACGTCATCGTCTTGCCCGTCGCATATTCCTTTCTCGCGTATTCGAAGGAGACGGCGTTGGAGACGGTGAGAAGCGCCCCCGCGAGCATGAGCCCGAGCGCCGATTCGATGCCGATGTTGAGGAACCCGATCGCCCAGATGCACAGAAGCATGGGGAGAAGGAAGAACAGGAAGGAGTAGAGATGGGCGAAGGCAAGCACGCGGTAGCGCACGATAAAGAAGATGAGCGCGCCGAGCATGCAGGCGCCGAACGCCGCATAGAGCAGGATGAGCGCGAGGTCCCCCTGCGCGGCGGGCATCGTGTACAGTTCGGGCACCGAGAGGGCGAGGGTATCGCCGTGGTCGCCGATCGCCGTCTCCACCGTTGCCGCGACGGAGGTAGCCCATTCGGCGGTGTTCGCCGCGGTGCTGCTCGCGCCGAGGGTGGAGAGCTGTTCGTCCACAGCGAGGCTGATGATGGTGTCCTCCCCGATTTTTACGATAATGTTGCTGCTGCCGTCCGCATCCGCGGTCGCATCCCGCAGCGCCTTCTTGCCCGCCTTCGTGAGGTTGACGATGACGGCGGAGCTTCCGACGACGGAGCGCACCGAGGCGCCCTTCACATAGAGGGAGATATCCTCACCGCTCTTTGCGGGCATGATGACGGTAGAGCTTGAATCCGTCCCGTAAGACACGGTAAGCTCGCCCGTGTAGGAAACGTTGTTATAGATATAGGCCTGACTGTTGAGTTCGGCGGGGAGAAGGATACGGACGGAGAAATCGTCGTATACCTGCACCTTGGCGCCGGAGGCGTGCAGTCTCTCGATGCGGGCGCGGAGAAGTTCGACGGTCTTTGCAAAGGAGGTCTTGAATTCCTCCGTAGGCTCCGTCCCCTCTTTGCCGCCGCACACTTCCTCTTTTTCGAGGTAGAGGGCATGTCCGTAGGCGACATAGCGCCCTTCGTACTCCTCTTTCTTCTCGTCGTCCTTTTCGTAACCCGCGAGGTTGTCTTCGTACTCGCGTGCGGAGATGACGCCCTCGGGATAGTAGGTCGCCGAATAGGAGCCGCCGATGTAGGTCTCCCCGTCGATGAGGGTACCGCCGAGATCGGAGCTTTTATCGGTGAGGCTGACGACCGAGTTGAAGTACTCGATCCCCATGGGGAACGAGACGGTACAGAAAAAAATCATTACGGCAATCAGGATCGTCATCCCGACGAGAGAGACCGCCGCCTTCCACTTGCGCATTGTTTCCTCCTGTCTACCGATCAAGCGGGCTGCGCCCGCGACAAATGCCAATCGGAAAATCTCACCCTACATTATATATAAAACGCGCCCGTCCGTCAAGCCGAAACGCGCGCATTTTTCTAATTTTTATGTGAATTTTCGCGCGACCGCCGCTCGGCAAGCGCGTGCATCCCGCATTCGATGCGCTTTTTCATCATGGCGCAGGTGAGGGGATAGGGTTCGTTCACGTCCCCCTCGTAGTGATAGTTGTTCGCGGCGCACCCGCCCGAGCAGATGAATTTCGCAAAACAGTCCCCGCATTTGCGGCGGGTGAACAGCGAATTTTCGGCGAACTTTGCGCGGAGGGCGGGATCTATCTTCCCCTCGAACACGTTCCCCATCTTCCATGCGGCATCCCCCGCGAATTGGTGGCAGGGGTAGAGATCGCCGTTCGGGACGACGGAGAAGTACTCATTCCCCGCCCCGCACGCCGAGACTTTCTTCTGAAGGCAGGGTCCCCCCTCGAGGTCGATATTGAAGTGGAAAAAGTTGAAATATCTCCCCTCTTCTTCCCGCTTTATGTACTCGTCGCACAGCCGCTCGTACTCCTTTTCGATGGCGGGCAGGTGTTCCTCCCTTATCTGCAGTTCGGGGATCTCGGTGACGACAGGCTCCATCGAGATGGAATCGAAGCCCTCGTCCGCAAGGAAGAGAACGTCCCTCGAAAAATCGAGGTTCTTCGCCGTGAACGTCCCCCGCACATAGTAGTGCTTGTCCCCCCGCGAGCGGACGAACTTCTTGATCTTTCCGATGACGGCGTCGAAACTGCCCTTGCCGTTCACCGTCTTGCGGACGGCGTCGTGCACCTCTTTGCGCCCGTCGAGGGAGAGGACGACGTTCTCCATCTCCTCGTTGAAGAATTTTATCGTCTCGTCGTCGAGGAGAAGCCCGTTGGTCGTCGTCGTGAAGAGGAATTTCTTCCCCCTCTTCTCGGCCTCCGCCTTGGCATAGTACACCGTCTCCTTGACGACGCCGAGGTTCATGAGGGGTTCGCCGCCGAAGAAATCGACCTCCAGCACCTTTCTCTGCCCGCTCTCGCGGAGGAGGAAGTCGATCGCGGCCTTCGCCGTCTCCGAACTCATGACTTCGCGCACGGAGTGGTAGGCGCCCTCGTCCGCAAAGCAGTAGGCACAGCGGAAGTTGCAGTCGTGGGAGACGTGCAGGCAGAGCGCCTTGATCTCCTTCGGCTTTGCGGGGGCGACGGAAGGCTCGGGCGCCCCGAGAAGCCCCTCCTTTTTGAGGGCCTCGATCTCGGAAAGCTCCTCTTCGGAGAGGGCGATATCCTCCCCCTTCAGGTAGCGCGCCGTCCGTTCGTCGCACTCGTGCAGCGAACCGCTCCCCGTATCATAGACGTAGTTCTTGTCTTTGTAACCGAAAACGTGTATCATGTCCGTAACGATAGAGGAGGAGCGGCGCATCGCGCTGCTCCCCGCATTCTGTTCCGTTTCTTACTTCTGCTCTTCGATCTTCTGCTCTCTCGTGATGCGCTCGCAGGACTGGTTGCCGACCGTGCAGCTCGTTTTGCAGGCGGATTGGCAGGTGCTTCTGCATTCGCCGCAGCCGACGATCTTTCTCTCCGCGGGCTTTGCAATCGTTTTGATCATGGTTTTCGTCTCCCGTCGTTTTTCTCTATTATACAACGGCACGGCGGAATTTGCAAGCGTTTTTTCACTCTTTGCGCAATTTCGCCCCGAGAACGGCTCCGCCGCCCCCGCAGAGGGCGCAGAGGAGGAGTTCGACCAAGAAGAGAACGTCGAGATGAAAACCGCCGCCGATCGCCGCAAAGAGGAGCATGGTGACGAGCGCGGAGAGGATCCCCGCCGCGATCCCCTTGAAGAGGGCGCGTCCCCGCCTTATGAAGAGGAGGGAAAAGGCGAACGTTCCCGCCGCCTTCAACGACCAATTCACGGCGGTGAGGACGGCGTGCGAGGGCGGGAAACTGCGGATGAACGCCGCCGCGATCGCAAGCGCAAAGAGGGAGAACGCCGTCGTCGCGAGGACTGCCTTGCCCGTCTCCCATGCCGCCCGTCCGAATGCCTTTCTGTCCATAAAAAAACCTCCGCAAGCCCGTTGTTACAGGGTATGCGGAGGGAATGCGCTTTATGCTTACTTCTGCTCGGGGGTATCGCCGTCGGAGGGCGCCGAAAAATCGGCGGGCGTCTCGGCGGGGGTCTCCGAAGACTCTTCGGGCATCTCGCTCTTTGCCGCCTGCTTTGCCGCTTTTTCCGCCTTCCTTCTCGCTTCCGCCTCTTCGCGGGCGAGCTGGGTCGCACCCTTCGCATCCGTCTGCGCGATGAGTTCCTTGTCCATCTTGATATAGGACTTGCCCGACTGCTCGCTGCCCGTCTCGATGATGACGGTGTTATCGTCCTCGCAGACCTCGACGACGATGCCGCAGATGCCGCCCGCCGTCTTCACCTTGTTGCCGGGCTGGATCGCCTCGAGCTGTTCGACGTACTCTTTCTGGCGTTCCTTGTTCTTTCTGCCCGACAGCGCGAACCAGATGATGGCGCCGACGACGAGTACGACCAAAAATCCGATGAGAAGATATTGCGTCCAGGGGTTCTGGGGGGCTTCCGTGCTTTCCGCGGCGTCAGCCAAAAGGGAATATAACATAGTGTTCTCCTTGTTCTTCGCCTTCCATAATACCCTTTTCGGAAAAATTATGCAAGCGATTTAGCCTTAAAATTTGCAAATCGGGAAAAAATCCGCTTCCCCGCGGTTATTTTTCGGCGGCAAGCGCCTGTTTGCGGTAAAACTCCCGTACAAAATCGCGGAGGTATCCGCCGAGGATGCTCTCCCGCAGCCCCCGCATGAGGGAATGAAGGTAGGCAATATTGTGTACGGAGAGGAGGATGGCGCCCGTCATCTCCCCCACGTTGACGAGGTGCCGCAGGTATGCCTTGGTGTAATGCTTGCAGCAATAGCAGTCGCAGTCGGGATCGAGGGGAGAGAAGTCCTCACGGTACTTCCCGTTCCGCACAACGACCTTCCCCCGCGAGGTAAGCGCCGTCCCGTTGCGGGCGACGCGGGTCGCGAGGACACAGTCGAACATGTCGATCCCCCGGAGGACCCCCTCGACGAGGCAGTCGGGCGAGCCGACCCCCATGAGATACCGCGGGACGTCCGTAGGGAGACGGGGCTGCAAAAAGTCGAGCAGTTCGTACATACGGGGCTTGGGTTCCCCCACCGAAAGCCCCCCGATCGCGATCCCGTGCTTCACGAAGGGAAGGCACCTCTCGAGGCTCTCGGCGCGGAGGTCCTCGTAAAAATTGCCCTGCACGATGGGAAAGAGCGCCTGTTCGGGGCGGTCATGCACCGCATAGCACCTCTCGAGCCAACGGGCGGTGCGCTCCGTCGCCTCCTTCGCCTGCGCGTGGGTGTAGCCGTATTCCGAACACTGGTCGAACGCCATGATGATATCGGCGCCGAGGTTATGCTCGATCTCCATCGCAAGCTCGGGGGTGAAGAGATGCTTGCTCCCGTCCACATGGGAGGAGAACTTTACCCCGTCGTCGGTGATATTGTTGAGGGAGGAGAGGGAGAAGACCTGAAATCCGCCGCTGTCCGTGAGGATGGGCCTGTCCCAATTCATGAATTTGTGAAGCCCACCCGCTCGGGCGACGAGGTCGTCCCCCGGGCGCATGCGGAGGTGATAGGTGTTGGAGAGGAGGATCTGCGTGCCGATCTCTTTCAATCTGTCGGGCAGTACCCCCTTCACCGTCGCCTGCGTGCCGACGGGCATGTAGACGGGGGTCTCGATGTCCCCGTGGGGGGTGTGGAGGATCCCCGCCCTCGCCCCCGTCTCGGGGTCCGTCTTCTGAAGTTCAAAGGAAAAATATTCGTTGTTCATATTGGTTACAATCACTCTTTTGTGCTTGTTCTATGCTTTTTGCGGCTTATTCTATGCGTAATTGCGGGCTTCCGCGTGATTATCGACGACCCTCCGCCTGTTTCGCGCGTCATTCTGAACCCCCGCGATTGGCTTTGTTATGCGGAATACTCGGTGGGGGTGAAGAATCCCGAGGATGAAAACGAGGAGCATGATTTGCGGACTTCGTACTTCGGGATCCTTCGCACGATGGGCTTGGGCGGTTTCTTCATTCTGTATCGGCTCAGGATGACGCCGTTTATCGGGGTACGCGCGCCCGCTTATAAACGTCATGTCGCCCCGTCCGTGTACGTCACGTCTCGACGATGCTCGACATGACGTGTTTGTATCACGTCACCCCAAGCGCAATCGAGGGGCGACGTATTGTGAGGGGCAGTGACGCGTTTGTCGGAGCGCGCATGACCGCCCGTGTACGTCATGTCGAGCAACGTCGAGACATGACGCGGTTTTTCGTGTCACCCCTCGACTACGCTCGGGGTGACGTATTGCGAAGTTCAGAGGAAGAGGCACGCGTCGCCGAAGGAGAAGAAACGGTACTCCTCTTTCACCGCAACGTCGTAAATATGCAAAATTTCCTCCCGCGAACAGAGACAGGAAACGAGCATCAAAAGGGTGCTTTCGGGCAGGTGGAAGTTGGTGACGAGCGCATCGACGCACTTCATCTTATAGGGCGGGTAGAGGAAGATATTTGTCTCTCCCGTGCAGGGCGCAACCGTGCCGTCCTCGCGGGCGGCCGTCTCGAGCGTGCGCACGCTCGTGGTGCCGACGGCGATGACCCGCCTCTTTTCCCTCTTGGCGGCATTCACCGTTTCCGCCGCCTCCCGCGGGATCTCGTAATACTCCGAATGCATGACGTGGTTTTCCACGTTTTCCTCTTTCACGGGGCGGAAGGTGCCGAGTCCCACATGGAGCAAAACCTCCGCGATTTCCACCCCCATTCCGCGAATTTCGTCCAAAAGGGCACAGGTGAAGTGGAGGCCCGCGGTGGGTGCGGCGGCCGAGCCGTTCTCCTTGGAATACACCGTCTGGTAGCGCTCGGGGTCCTTCAGTTTCTCGTGGATATAGGGCGGAAGCGGGGTGGTGCCGGCGCGGGAGAGAACGTCTTCAAAGGCCCCTTGAAAGTGGAATTTTACGCGGCGCTCCCCCGTCTCCGTCACCCCTACGATCTCGGCGGACAGCTCTTCGTTTACGGTAAGGCGCGCCCCCTCCCTGCACTTTTTGCCGGGCTTTACGAGGCACTCCCACTCCTCGATGGAGAGCCGCTTCAGAAGGAGCAGCTCGGCCTTGCCCCCCCTTTCCGTGCGGGCGAACAGGCGGGCGGGGAGGACGCGGGTGCGGTTCAGAACGAGGACGTCCCCCGCGCGGAGGTAGTCCTTGATCTCGCGGAAGACGCGATGCTCGATCGCCTTCGTGTCGCGGTGATAGACGAGGAGGCGGGAGGAATCGCGCGGCTCGGCGGGCGTTTGGGCGATAAGCCGCTCGGGAAGTTCGTAGTAAAAATCGGATGTTTTCATGCTCGGTTGAAAATTGTTGCCCTTTTTCTCATCGCGGCGCCCCTCTCGGGGGAGGGCAAGAGGAAGGCGGGGCAGACGCACTAACACGTCATTCCGACGCCGCGCCCTTTGCGGCGGAGGAAACTCAAGATGAATAAGCGGACTTCGTACTTCGGGATCCTTCGCACGATAATCTTTTGCGTTTTCTTCATACTGTATCGGCTCAGGATGACGCGGTTAACCTAACGCGGGTTATACCGTGTTTGCGGGCGGGGCAGGATGACGGGG
>CANRFW010000019.1 GCA_947630035.1 uncultured Clostridia bacterium
GCATGCCGCGCTCCCTTGCGCCGAGGTCGAGGCGCAGGACGACGGGGCACACCCGTCCCTCCGAAAAGACCTTGGCAAGCACCCGTTCTTCCCCGCGGGAGAGGGCGCCCGCGATATCGGTTATGAGGACGGCGTCCCCCTCCTTCCAATCCTTTTTATCGGAGAGGAAGGGGATCGTCCCGCGGCGGCAGAGCGCTTCTGTAGACTCCTTTTCAAAGCTGCGGCAGAAGACGGCCGCCCCTACCCCCTTGCACGGGCAGAGGGAGGCGATGCCGCAGTCCGTCTCCGCGGGATCGAAGGAGGGATCGCGGAGGAGCGCCTCGGGAAGTTCCCTCTCGGAGGAGGAGATGCACACGGCGAGATCGCGGCGGAGGGGGGTCCTCACGGAAAAGGGAGGAAGCCCCGCCGTATCGAGTTCCCGCGCGGGTTGTGCCGCGCCGCGGCGGACGGTGTGCAGGTAAATTTCTTCGCTGAATTTCTCCTTCCTTGCACGCTTGGGATAGGAAAGCCCGAGGGCGGAGGAGAGTTTGCCGCACTTTCTGCTTGCGGCGAGGGAACGGGCGTCCATCACGGGAGAGACGCGGGAGACGGCCTCCACGATCGCCCCCTCCTCCGCGAGAAGACGGGAGACGCCGCTCTCCGCGAGCGCCGCCCACACGGGCAGGGAAGCGGGATAGACGCGGAGAAGTCTCCCCGCCGCCATGCCGCCGCGCAGAATTTCCGCCGCCTCGGCGATATCCTCATAGCTCCCCGCAAGGGGGGTATCGAGAACGCCCTCCGCCTCCGCCGCAAGTTCGGGGCGGGCGCAGGCTTCGGCGACCGTGCAGATCCCCGAGGAAAGGGAGACCATGGGTTCGATATGGGTGAGATCGAGGAGGACGGCCCCCTCGTAGTAAGCGGGCTGAACAGGCTCCATGCGGGCATAGTCCCCCCCGCGGCCATGGGCACGGAGGTATTCTTCCGTGGCGCCGTCCGTCTGCCAAAGGGTGGAGAGACACTCCGCGGGCGCCCCCGCATCCAGCTCGTTGCGGCAGTCCATGGAGAGATTTTTGAGACCGGGGCCGAAGAATTCGAGGATCTTGCCCTTTGCAAAGCCCGTGCGGCCGAGGGCGAGGGTGAGAGCGAGGGCGGCGTCCCGCGGGCCGACTCCCCTCTGCAGTTTGCCTTTTACGAAGACGGCGACCGTCTGCGCGCGGATCGCGGCGGGATGGCCGAGGAGAGCATCCGTGAAGAGGGACCCGTCCCCCACCGAGAGACACCCGAGCGCACCGCAGCGGAGGGGGGCGGGCGAGAGCAGCGTCTTCCCGCACTTTGCGATCTCTTCGCGCACATACTGCTCCGCGAGCGCAACGCCGCAGGGCACATAGTCCCAGCCGAATTTCTCCGCGGCGGAGAGGCCGAACGCGTCCTCCCCTTCCCCTATGAGAACGCAGGAGGTCTTCTTCATTCCCACGGCGGCCGCCGTGCGTACCGCCTCTGCGCAGGAGGGAGAGCTTGCCGCAAGCCCCTCGAAACGGAGAGAGGCGCGGCCCCGCAGGATCTTATGGGTGAGGGTGTTTTCGACCGCCTTCTCCTTCTTGTCCGAAGTCATGAAGGCGTGCGCTTCCTTCACGATCTTGTCCTCGAGATAGTAAACGCCCGTACGGATGACTTTTACCATATTCTCCTCCTGTGTGTTCTTTCATCTTATTATAACCTTTCCGCGCAAATATTTCAAGCATTCCCGCGGCGCGGGAGAAAATTTTTTGTGCCGCGTTTCGATTGCTTTTTCCGTAAAAAGAGGATATAATCAAAGTATGCAGACGGTAAAAGAACGGGCGCCCGAGGGTCAGGGCGCGGTGAAACGGTTCCCCTTCCGCTTCACTCCCTTCATCTGTTTTTTACTCATCCTCGGCGTGGCGCTCTGCCTCGCGAGCTTCGGGCTGACGACGTGGTATTTTACGGATTTTATCAAGGGAGACATTTCCTCGGCATACGAGTGGATCAAATACGTCCTCCTCTACGGGGTAAGCGTGGCGGGGACGGTCATCTTCCTCTCTATCCTCATCCGCTCCGAATATCTCCTCACGGCACAAAAACTGCGCATCCGCTTCGGCGTCATCGTCTCCTCTTACGACTTGAAGAGCATCCGCTCCGTGAAGCACCTGCGCGGCTCGGACAAGCTCGCCGTCTACTTCGAGAGGGACAAATACATGATGATCGTCGTCAATCCCTCGTGGTACGACGACTTCGTGAAATCTCTCTTGGAGCGGAACCCGAAAATAGGCTTTGACTTCGTGACCGCGGAGGAAGAGCAGAACCTGCGCAAAAAGTAATTTCCCGCCCGTCCCTCGGGCGGGTTTTTTATAGGGAGGACCCCGCCGTGCGGCGGGGTCCTTTTGGGGGGAAAGTCCGTCATTTCTTGCCGTATTCGACAGTCATGACGATATTTTGGGCGTAATTTCCGAATTTTTCTCCGAAGATGTTCATCCCGCCTACGTTGTGCGCCGTGGGTTTCACGCCGACCTTGAAGGAGATGAACGGCTCCTTGCCCACTTTGAGTTTGGAGAGGGTGAAATCACTCACGAGCGCATCGTCGAGATAACACCCGCTCTCGGTGATGGAGATTTTCTTGAGGACCCCGTACTGCGTGGAGTTGAGGGGCCACCACTCGGGGGTAAACGCTCCGCGCGAGCCGCCGAAGTCCCCCGGGCTTGTCCACCCGCACACCTCCGTGCCGTTGATCCAGAAAGTAATATCGCTCGGAAATTCGTTGCGGTAGCCCGGCGCCTCCGAACAAAGCTCGAGGGAGAATTGCACGGAGAGGATCTTTTCATACTCGAAGTCGAGCGGAAAGCGGTATTCGAGGAAACCCGAATAGAACCAGATGAGTTGGGCGCGGACGCGGTCTACGCCGTAAAAACTCCAGATGACGTCGTCCTGCCCGATAAAGCCGTCCTCGGCGGCGAGGCCGCAGCCGGGTTGGATATCGAAAGCGAAGAAGTTGCCGATGGGCATATTCACCTTGTAGGTGTTGAAATACTGCGTGGCGATGTCGCTGACGAGTTTGAGATCGACTTCCTCGTGTTTGAGGGAGACGAGCTTGATGGAGCCGTGCTTGCCCGGTTGGAAAGAGCAACGGACGAGGTCCGCCTTTTCCAGCACTTTGATATTGGCGGACGCGGTGGAGACGGGGATATTCAGCTGAAAGGCGATCTCCTTCACGCTCATTGAGTTCTGCCCGAGGAGGCGGAGGATATCGATACGGGTGGGTGCGGCAAGGGCGATCGCCATCTCCATCACCCCGTTCCAATCGCCGCCTTTTACTACTTTCGTCTTTTCCATGCGCTCACCCGTTTCCTTTGCCCGTGAACGCACGGCATTCCGCTTCGAGGGCGACGCTCCCCTCCGCGGAGAAGGAGATCCCGTCCGCCCCGCCGTTGAAGACAAGGGAGGACATGACAAGCTCCCCGTCTCCGAAGAAGATCTCGGCGCTCCCGCGGTCGAGGTAGATCGCAAGTTCAAGGACGTCCGCCTTATAGGGTGCGGTGCGGAGAGAGGCGCGGGACAGTTCGCGCGGGTCGTAACGGACGGTTACGCCGCCGTGCGTGCGGTCGAGCGTCGCAACGCCCGCCGCCTTGTCGTAGGAGAGCGTGAGGCGCACGCCGTCCCCCTCGAAGAGGTTGACGGAGAACGCCGAGGCATTCGCAAGGTCCGCCTTTACCTTCAAAAGGAGGCACCCCCCCCGTATGCCATCGTAACTTTTCGGCCCCTCAAGGGTATCTTTCACCTTTACGGGCTCGCCGAAATAGTTTTCGAGCGCTTCGATCGGGCGCTGGCGCAAGGCGCCGTTTTCTACGGTGACGACGCGGGGCAAACTCATGGTGCCGACCCAGCCGTGCCCGAGTTCGGAGGTGGGATAGCTCCTCCCCCACATGTTCAGCCAGCCGACCATGAGAGCCTCGTTCTCGCTCCGTTTCATGAGTTGCGGGGCGTAGAAATCGATGCCGTAGTCCACTTCGCGGAAGGCGCCCGCGGACATTTTGCCGCTGCCGTAGAGTACCTCGCCGAGGGCGTAGACGGTGGAATTGTAGTTATGGAAGGCGTGTTCGGCGTGGGGGTAATCGACGGGCGAGACGACGAAGAGATCGGTATCGCCCAAGGGGACGAGGTTGGGGCACTCCCAGCAGAAGCCCGCCCCCGCACGGCGGAGGAAGGTGTTAAAGTACTCCCAATGGAAGAGGTCCTTCGACTTAAAGAGGAGAACTTTGGCGTACCCCGTCTCCATCGTGCCCGCGAGGAGGTAGTAGGTATCCCCGTGTTTCCAGACGTAAGGGTCCCTGAAATCCTCCGTGGAGGTGCCTTCGGGGACGAGGTCGGGGCCGATGACGGGGTTGCCCTCGTACTTGTGGAAGACGATCCCGTCGTCCGACCAGGCGAGGTTCTGCGTCTCGAGGCGGACGCCGTTCCGCATGTAGTGCCCCGTGTAGAGGATATACAGCCTGCCGTCCTTCTCGACGGCGCTGCCCGACCAGCACCCGTCCGCATCGTAATCGTGATCGGGGCGGATCGCCGCGCCGAGCTGTTTCCATGTGACGAGGTCGTCGCTTACGGCGTGGCTCCAACCCGCGAGAATATTCTCGGCATGGAAGGGATCGTTCTGATAGAACAGGTGATACTGCCCCTTGAAGTAGATGAAGCCGTTCGGGTCGTTCATCCAGCCGATCTCGGGGTTCAGGTGATAGTTGCCGCGGTAGAGATCGTTCACTTCCGCCTTGTGCGCGGAAATGTAGGCATTCGCCGCCTTCACCGCTTCGCTCTCGGTGTATTTCACGGTACCTCCTCCCGGCGTGCATCCGCACAGCGCAAACAGGCAGCACGCCGAAAGCGTGATGCATGCCCGCCGTGCGCGGCGCCGTCTCCCTCTATCATAACCGATTTTCGTCATTTTTTCAAGCGTTTTGCGAAAGTCCGAGCGCTTCGCGCACGACTTCGGTGAGACGCACATATCCCTTGCGGGAGAAGTGGAGATAGTCGCTTACGAAATACTCCGCGTTCGGCTTCTCCTCATGGTTGTCGTCGTCGTAAAAGAGGTACTCCGTCTCGATCATCTCCGCCCAATCTTTATCCGAGCAATAGCCGCGCATGAGACTGTTGCACGTCTTGATCTCCTCGCGGGCGTTCCAGCGGATATTCTCTCCGCAGAGATTGATCGTGAGAAGATACATATGGCAATCGGAAGCGACCCCGTGCAGGGTTTCGAGCATTGCCTGAATGCCGTTCTCCCCCTCCGCCGCCTCCTGCCCCGTTTGGTGGAGATCGGCGATGTTGTTGGTCCCGATCGAGATGATGAGGGTGGTGGGCTGTGCCCGTTGGATGAGTTTGCTGCCGCTCTTCCAATAGGCGCTGTGCGTGCCGCCGACCGCGATATTATCGAGATTGGGAAGTCCCTTCAGGTCTTCCTTGTAATCGGACTTCCAAAGATCGAAGAGAGAGTCTCCGATGAGGAGGGTCCGCTCGACCTTCGGCGCAGGCTCGGGATTTTCCCCCTCGCCGCATGCCGCGATCCCGAAAGCGGCGCAAAGAATAAAGGCGGCGCACAAAAGAAGGGATACTTTCTTTTTCATGGTTTCTCCTTATGGGACTGCGGGAAAGGCGCAATGCCTTTCCCGCTCCCTTTTGCCTTAACCTGCGTTGATCGCTCCCGCGTAGTATTCGTTGGAAACGATCTGCGCATTCACGCTCGCGCGCTCTGCCGCAAGCGCCGCGGGATCGACATGCCCCGTGAGCGGATGCTCGCTCGTGCATGTGGTGCCTTCCCACGTACCCGTTTTGCTCGTGCCGTCGTTGTAGTACATGGTGCCTTCGCCCCAGATCCAGCCGTTGTTCTTGGACTTGGAGAACGCGCCGATGAACTTGACTTCGCGCAGGCCCGCCTTCTCTTCGAAGTAGTAGATGCCGTTGTCGTCGTTGCGGATGCCCTTTTCCCACTTGCCCATATAGATGCCCGCGGTGTAGAACTTCATGATGCCCCAACCGTCCATCTGGTTGTTGTCCATGCCGCCGACATAGATATTGTAGGTCTCATAGTTGTCCTTCACGCTGCCGACGTCGGTCGCGTAGAAGAGCTTGCAGCCGAATCCTGCGGGCTGCCCCTCGATCCACTGACCGAAGTAGATATCGCCGACGGGCCACGTCATCCAGCCCATGCCGTCCATGTAGTCGTTTTTCCAGCCGCCCTCATAGATGCACATGGTGGTGTATTCCATTCTGCCGACGCCGTTCGCCTTGCCGCCCGAGAACATGCCCGTGAAGTTGTCGCCGTTCGCGGCGATCCGATGGCCGTACCCCTCGAACAGACCGTTCTTGAAGAAGCCCTCGTACTCGGTGAGGTCGTACCCGAGATAGGTGCCGTAGCCCTCGAGCTTGCCGTCGACGAAGTTGCCCTTCCACTCGCTGCCGAGATAGTCGGTGAGGGTGCCCGTCCCGTTCGGGACGCCGTCCTTCACCTGCCCGACGTAGACGTTGCCGTCCTCGAGGGTGAGGGTCTTTTCACCGCCCTCGCCGCAGCCCGCGAGCGCCATACCCGCGGTGCAGAGCGCAAGCGCAGACGCCATGATGAGAGATAATTTTTTCATGCTCCCTCCTTATACCGTTTCGTGATTATTCCGCCGCCGCGTCGGGCTGCCCGTTCGTGACATGGCCTACGCCCTCAACGTCGCCGGTGTACCAACCCCATGCGCCGTTGTCGGCATTGACGAAGATGTAACCCTTGACGCCGTCCATCTGACCGTAGCCGTAGGTTCCCTTCTTGGGCTGTTGATCCTCAAATTCGCCCGTCCAATAGTTGCCGCCGTTGAAGTGCTTCGTGCCGTGCCCCTGCGCTTTCGCGTCGACAAGTTCGCCTTCGTACCAGTCGCCATTGCTCCAATGGAATTCGCCCGTACCGTTGATCCAGTTGTTGTTGAACTCGCCTTTGTACCAGCAGCCGTTGTTGAACTGATACATACCTTCGCCAACGCGCTGTGTGTTTACCCAATCGCCGTAGTACCAATCCCAGCCGCCGTTCGGCTGCAGCCAGCAGAAGTACCCTTTGCCGTTGAGTTCGTTGTTCTTCCATTCGCCGACACCGATGCAACCATCGGGGTACCTCCTTTCGCCGTAGCCTTCGAGCTTGCCCTTTACAAAGGTGCCGATACGAACCTCGCCACTCGAAGAGGTGATCGTACCCGTGCCCGTGACCTCGAACGCGCCCGAGAAGGTCCCCTCGTAGGTGTAATCGGCGGCGACGAGTTTGCCGGTGCCCGTGGGCTTGCCGTCGGTAAGTTCGCCCGTGTAGGTCCCCCATCCCGTGAATTCTTTGTCCGTGACGTTCTCAACGACGGGTTGGGTGGGTTCGGGTTCTTTCTCGCCCTGATCGCACGCAGCGAAGGTCGCGAGGCAAGCAACGCCGAGGGTTAAAGGCAGCAACACTGTGATGAACTTTTTCATAAGTTCCTCCCTTAAAAATTTTTTATGTCAAGCGGGCGGACCCGACTCAACCGATTTGATAGACGACAAGCATGACGCTCAAGGGCTTGGAGACAAGGTAGGCGGGAGACTCCGTCGTCTCCACCGCCGCCGTCGTCCCGAAGGAATCGGTCCCGGATACCGAGATCGCGCGGAGGGCCTTCCCGGGGGTCTTCACGTTGATCTCCACCGTCTTCTCCGAGGGATTGACGATAGAGAACGTCACCGTCTTCCCGTCTTCGGAGACGGTCGCCTGCGCATCGATGCGGGTATCTCTGTCCGTCTGGCGGACGGTGACCGCCGCCTGATAGGGCTGCATGTTCTTCGCGTAGGCCTTGAGGACCTCCCCCACGGGCGAGAAGGTCGTCCCTCCCGTGAGTTTTGTATAGATCGCGCCGGGGGCGTTGCGGGTCGAATTGAAGATGGCGTCCGAATAGTTCGCCATTGCAACGACGTCCGCATTCTCGATGAACATGTTGAGGGCGGCGCCGATCCCGAGCGCGTCGCGCACGGTTGCATTCGTCTTCCAGAGGTAGTTGTACTCATCGAAGGCGATCTTCACGTGCGAGGCGTCCTCGAACTCCTCGAGGAGGTCGCGGTGGTTCTTGATGCGCATGTCGAGGTTGTTCTTGATCGCCTGCATGTGTTCCGCGGGCGAATAGGAATTCATGCTCGGCTCATAGAGGTGTTCGCCGATGAGGTCGAGATTCTTTGCGCAGGAAGCGAACATGGACTCCGTCCACGAGGTGCAGTTGTCGCCGCAGCCCGTGAGGACGATGCTCTCGTCCACCGCGCGCATCGCCTCGGCAAAGGCGTTGTGGACCTTGACGTATTCGCCCGAACTCATGTGCCCGATCTGCCAATCCCCCTGCATCTCGTTGCCGACGCACCAATATTTCACGTTGTACGGCTCCGCATGCCCGTTTGCCGCGCGGCGGGCGCCCTGCACCGTCGTTGCGGCGCCGTTGCAGTACTCCACGAGGTCCGCGCCCGACTCCTTCGGCTGTGCGCTGCGGGAGCCTGTATTCACGGCAAGATAGGGGGTTGCCCCGATATATTCGCACATGGCGAGGAATTCCTCGGTACCCATGTCGTTCGGCTCGATGAGATCGTAGAAGTTGTTCTTTGCGAGGAGGGCCTTATCCGCCGCGATGCCGTTATCGGCGAACCATGCGGCGTTGCGCCTGCTGGGACGCTTGTCGATGTCCCCCACGCCGTCCTCCCAATCGTACCCCGAGACGAAGTTGCCGCCCGGCCAGCGGTACACCGTGCCCGCAAGCTCCTTCATCGTGTCGAGGGAATCCTTCCGCATGCCGTGGATATTGTCCGCGGGCATGAGGGAGAGACTGTCGAGCTTGACGCTGCCGCTCTTGCAGGTGAAGGAGACGGTCTGCTTGCCGCCCTCCCCCGCCGCGGCGTAGGTGTATTTTTTGAAGGCGCCCGAGACGGCGATCTCCTTCTTGTCGCCGCCGACGGAGACCTCCACCGTACCCGTGCCGTCCGCATAGAAATAGCCCGTGAGATCTCCCGCGGGGAGGTCAAGCTCCATCGAGATGCTCCCGCCCTCGCCGAGGACGGCGCAGTACCCGTTCTCCGAATAGCACTCCTCGGAACCCGTCACGTTGCCGCTTACCGTCCACGGGGAGAGACCCGCTTCGCCGGGGGCATAGTAGAATTTTCTGTCCTTGATGAGTTCCGACCAGATCACGTTGTAGATACAGCCGTGGATATGCTCGAGGAATTCGCCGTAGATGAAGGGCGAAATCTCGCTCTTGCGCTCGGACAGAAGTACGGTATCGTACACAAAATCCGTCTTCGGCTTTTCGGCGGGAGGGTCTTTCTCCGTGCCTCCGCCGCCGCATGCCGAGAGAGCCAATACGCTTGCAAGTACCATCACTCCGATCACCGCCTTTTTCATGCTTCCTCCTTATAACTCGATCGTAAATACGCTGACACTCATGGCGGGCGCGACGACTTCCTTCGCCCGCTTTGCCTCGGTGAGATACATTTCGTCCCTGTTCGTGGAATTGTAAGAATCGTAGTAGTCGCCCGTAAGGGAGATGCGGGAGATCTTGCCCTGCCCGAAGAGCGGGTTCGTGAGGCGCACCGCCTTGTCGCTCGGGTTGACGACCCCGACCGAGACCGTCTTCCCGTCGTCGGAGACCGTGAAGACCGCGTCGACCTGGAGATCGTCGTCCCACCGTACACCGCCCGGGATGAAGTTCTCCTGCATATATTTGCGGTAGAGCATGAGAACGTAGCCCGAACCCTGCAGCACCGCCCCGAAAGGCTCCGTCGTCACGCACCCCTGCGTGGCGTTCACCGTGGAGGAATAGCAGCAAAGCTCGAAGACGTCGGCATTGCGGATCACCTCGTTGAGGAAGATCCCGATCCCCATCCCGTCCTTTAAGCGGGAGGCGGAGGTCGCCTCGCTGTAGGCATACTCGGTGAAGGCGATCTTCACGTCTTTATAAGCGGGGTACCGCTCCTGGAGCCGCCTGTGGTTTGCGATGCGCCCCTGCAAGTTGCTCCGCATGTTGCTTAAATGGGTGTAGACGTCGGTGTTGTCCTGCAAGGCGTACATGTGTTCGGCGATGGTATCCATCCTGTCACCGCAATTTTCGAACATTTCGTCCGACCACGAGGAGGCATTGTTGCCCACCGCCGTGATGAGGATGGAACCGTCGATCGCGCGCATGGCGTCTGCAAATTCGTTGTGGCGGACGGTGTATTGCGAGATCGGGACATTCCCGAGCTGCCAATTCCCGAACATTTCGTTCCCGATCCCCCAATAGCGGATCTTGTAGGGTTCGGCATGACCGTTGTCGGCGCGCATCCGCCCGTAGCGGGTGTTTACGGAACCGTTGCAATACTCCACCTGCGCCGCCGCCTCCTCCTTGGTGCCAAGCCCGTCGTTGACCATCATGAGAGGTTCCGCGCCGAGATAGTCGCACATATAGAGGAATTCATCGAGACCGTAGTCGTTCGGCTCGATCCCGCCGTAGAAGCCGAGATAGCGGAGCTTGACGATATCCGAGGCGATCCGCGAATCCTCGTCCATGAAGTCGCTTTCAAGACCCATGTAGTGAAGATTCCTGCGGGAGGGACGCTTGTCGATGTCCCCCACGCCGTCCTCCCAATCGTACCCCGAGAGGAAGTTGCCGCCCGGCCAACGGTAGAGCGGAGCATCGAGTTCCTTGAGTTTATCGAGGGTATCCTTCCGCATGCCGTGGATATTGTCCGCGGGCATGAGGGAGAGACTGTCGAACAGGCCCTCGCCCTTCCCGACGGAGAGCGTATAGACGGCGTCCGTCGTCTTGAAGCCGCTGTTCAGCGCGTATTCAAACTTTTTGAAATCGGAATTTGCGGGGACTTCCACCTTCGCCGAGACGGTCTCGATCCCCTTGGAGAGGGAGATATTCACCGTGCAGCCCGAAGAACTCTTGCACCAGAAGTAGCCCGTGTACTCTGCGGCGGAGACGGATAGCCCCTTCTGCGAGATCTGCCCGCCCTGCGCGATGGAGGCCGCGTGCCCGCCCGAGAGGGTGGTCTGCGCATCGGACGTGACGGCGCCCGTCCCCGTCCACGGGGAGAGACCGCTCTCGCCGACCTCGTAATAAAACTTTCTGTCGAGGACCTTTTCCGACCAGATGCCGTCGTAAATGCAGGTCTCGATATGTTCGATGAACTGCCCGTAGATGAGCGGGCTGACCCCGACGCGCTCCCCCTTTACCGAGACGGAAGCCGCGAGCGAGAGATCGTATTTCTCCGCAACGGGACCCGTCCCGCCGCATGCACACATTGCGACCATTGCGGCGGCACAGACCGCAACCGTGAGAAACCGTTTCATGGCGCCTCCTTTATTGTCTTGCGAAGATATCGCGGAGCGTCGGAATGGGGAGTTTGGGGATCCTGTCTTCCGTGAGCAATCCGTTGATCTCCTGCTGTACGTCGGTGAGCTGCGTATAGCAACAGCCCGAGATATAGCCGAGGCCCCGCACCGCCTTTACGATACGGCGCACCCTGTTTTCATAGGCGGAGGCGTCCGGCGCGCTCTCGCCGTACCCCCACCCCTCCCCTTCGATGGCGACGCCGCCATACTCGGAGATAATGATGGGCTGCCCGCAATAGCGGTACCCGTCCGCAAAGGCGCGCCCGAACTTGTTGCCGTTGATGACTTTATCGGTGACGACATAGTCCTTGCTCGTGTATTCGCGCACAATGGTGGCAACGTTCTGCTCGTATTCGTGAAGGGAGAGGATATCGCTGTTGAGGTGGTGCCAACCGTCGTTGGTGATGACGGGCCGCCCGTCGAGCGCGCGCACCGCGTTTACCGCTTCCTCCACGAATGCCTGCTCTTCGCGGTCTTCCTTGATGGAGGAGACCCCCCACGCCTCGTTGAAGAGGAGCCAGCAGACAATGCTCGGGTGGCTGCGGAGCTGGCGGACAATGTCCGCACTGTCGCGGAGGTACTCCTCGCGCATCCGCCCGTCGAACGCATAGGGGCTGGGGATCTCCCCCCATACATACAGCCCGTATTTATCGCAGAGGTGATAGAAGAGGGCGCTCTCCACTTTTTGATGCTTTCTCACGCCGTTGAATCCCATCTCCTTGATGAGACGCACGTCGCGCTCGATGGCCTCCTCGTCGGGCGGGGTAAGCCCCGTGTCCGACCAATACCCCTGATCGAGAACCATCTGCTGAAATTCTTTCTTGCCGTTTACATAGATCCCGTCCGCCTGCAAAGCGATCTCGCGGAAGGCGAAGTAGGTGCCGACTTCATCGCAATTTTTCTCCCCCGCGCGCACCGCGGCGTGATAGAGGCGGGGGCTGTCCGCACTCCAAAGGAGAGGGTGCGGGATCGTGAACGCGCACTCCGTTTTCTTACCCCATCCCTCAAATTCGGTGACAAGAGCGCCTGCTTCGTCGTAGACGGAACCCTTCACGGGAGCAGGGGCGGAGAGGGTGATAAAGGCTCGCACCGCACCGCTGTTCTCCGTCGTAAAGCGGATGTCTTCGATGAGGACGTCTCCCGCATATTCGATCCAAACGGGCTTCCAGATGCCCGTCGTCTGTACATACCAACAATCGTAACTCTTCTCCCGCGCCCGCTGTTTGCCGCGGAGCTGGGATTTATCGAGACTGTCGTGTACGCGGACTTCGAGAACATTTTCGCCGACCCGCGCCGTCTCTGTGATATCGAAACAAAAGTGGGTGAATCCCCCGCGGTGGGAGCCGATATCCTTGCCGTTCAGACGTACTTCCGTCTCGTAATCGACTGCTTCGAAGTGGAGGAGGATCCTGCCCGCATGGGGTTTGACGCGGAACGTCCTGCGATAGCGCACGCAGGTGCATACCCGCTCGTCCCCTATCCCGCTCGCCTTGCTCTCATAGCTGTAGGGTACGACGATCGTGCGGTCGAGCGGCCCCTCTTCGCCGAAGCCGAACTCCCACGTCCCGCACAAAAATTCGTAATCTTTCCGTTCAAATTGCGGATTGGGGCAATATTTTCCGTAACTCATCCCTTGATGCCTCCGATGGAAATACCCTTGATGAAATATTTTTGCCCGGCGAGGAAAACGATCAGAATGGGCAGAGCGGAGAGAACGGCGCCCGCCATCTGCTTGCCGTATTGATGCGCATAGCTCCCCGAGAAAGTCGCCAGCCCTGCGGTGAGGGTACGGGTCTCGGCGGAGTTCGTAACGATGAGTGGCCACACATAGTCGTTCCAGTTGCCTTGGAAGGAGAAGATGGCGAGGGTGACAAGCACGGGCAGGCAGAGCGGCAGGATAATGTGGAAATAGATCCTGAAATCGCTTGCGCCGTCAATCTTTGCCGCCTCGTCGTAGGCGAGCGGGATCCCCCGCATGAACTGCCGCAGCATGAACACGCCGAATACCCCGCCAAGCCCGGGCAAGATCATCGAAAACATGTTGTCGACGAGGTGGAGCTTATCGATGATGATATAGTTCGGGATCATGTTGATGACGCCGGGGATCATCATCGACGACATGCCGAGCCAGAACAGGAATTCCCTTCCCTTGAAACGCAGTCTCGAAAAGGCGAACGCGGCGAGAGAGGCGATAAGGAGGTAGAGTACGACGTAGACGACCGCGATCTTGATGCTGTTCCAGAACCAAAGCAGGATGGGAACGTTCCTGTTCGCAAGGATGCTCGCATAGTTCTCGAAGGTGACCCTGTGCGGGAAGAGCGTGACGTTCGCATCAAGTACTTCCGTCTCATATTTGACGGAGGTCGCCACCGCCCAAAGGGAGGGAACGAGGACGATGAGGGCGCATCCGATGAGCAGAAGATAGCACACCGCCGTGAATACAATGCTCCCCTTGGAGTGGTTCTTGAAGTAGTGGACGATCTTATCTTTCAACTTCATCTTTGTCATGCGATCCCCTCCTTGTCGTCCGCGATCTGCAGGCGGTAACCCGCAAAGGTGAACGCAAACATAATGACGCCGAACACAATGGACATGGCGCAGGCACGTCCGAAGTTATTGATGCCGCCGAACGCCGTATCGTAGATGACCATCATGGCGGTACGCGTCATATAGTTGGGACCGCCCGCCGTGAGGACCTGCGATTGTCCGAGCATGTTGAAGCTCCCGATCGTCGTCATGATAATGGTGTAGAGCATCGTGCGCTTCATGCAGGGCAGGGTAATGTGGAAGAACCGCTGAACGGCGTTTGCTCCGTCCAATGTGGCAGCCTCGAGAAGTTCCTGCGGGACATTCGCGATCCCCGCGACGTAGAGGATCATGTTCCCCCCTACCCCCCACCATGTGGAGAGCAGGAAGATGGAGATCCATGCGTAGGGCATCTGTGTGATCCACGGGATCGCCGTGCGCAGATAGTGATTGATGACGCCCGAGTTTGTATCGAGGAGGAAATTGAACAGGATGCAAACCGTCGTGATCGAGAGGATGGTGGGGAAATAAAAGAAGCCCATGGAGAACTTCTTTACCCAACGGCATTTCGTCACGAGGAGGGCGACGCCGAGCGGGACGATGATGAGGAGAGGCGTCTCGATCACCGCGAACAGCAGCGTGTGCAGCACGGCGTTCCAGAAGTCTTTCGCGACCTGCCCGGAGCCGACCACCCCGAAAAGAAGCCCGTAGTTTTTCAGACCGTACCACTCCATGGGAGAAGCATAATCCCACTTCGTGAAGCTGATGACGACCCCCATCACGAGCGGCACAAGCCCGAACAGTACGAAGAAAAATACGAAGGGAGCGACGAACAGGTAGGGCTGCACCGTCCGTAAAAATGTTTTTCCGTGATTGCGGAGCGGCTTTGCCGCCCGTACAGTTTTTTCACCCTTCTCTTTCATCGGTCTCCTCCGCTGTTCAGATCTGCTCGTCCGCTACAAATCCCTTGAATTCCGAAACGGCATCCTTGAGGGCGTTGGCGGGAGTCTTGAGGCCGGAGATCGCATTGGAGATGCCCACGCCCATCTTGTTGTACGCCTCGTACCAATATTCATACTCGATCTCGCCGAGGACGGAAGTCTTCGCCATTTCGGTGAATGCCTGCAGGGGCTCGAGCGCCTTGTATTCGTCCGTCTCGTGGATCGCCTTGAGTGCGGGGACCTGTCCCGCTTTTGCCCAGTCGAGGGAGTGTTCGTTGACGTAGCGCATGAACGTGTAGCACGCCTCCTTGATGCGCGGCGAGGTGACGGTGTTCTTCATGAGGGTGAATTGGTGGGACCCCGCAAAATTCTTGTAGGTACCCGTCGTCTCGGGCATGGGAGCGACGCCGATCTTCTCCCTTATTTCATCGTTGTTCTCGTCGAGCAGGCCGAACGTGTTGATGACCCACGGCCCGTCGAAGTAGAACACCGATTTGCCCTGCGTAAACAGCGTGTAGTCACCGCCCGCGCCGACATTCTCGGGACTGATTTTGTCGGTATGCACGAGGTCGTTCATATAGGTAAGTTTGGAGACGGCGAGGGCATTGTCGAAGATGGGGTTGTGGTTTGTGTCGAACAAGGTGCCGCCTGCGCTGTAGAGCATCGTGATGAAGACGTCCTTCGTGATGGAATACATGGAAGGGCACGCCCAGCCGTACACGCCGTCCTTCGTCTTCTCTTTGCAAACCGTTCTGAACTCCTCCCATGTGGTGGGAAGTTCCTCTTCGCTGATGAGGTTCTTATTATAGTACATGGCTGTCGGGTGTACGTCGATCGGGAAGCCGAGACGGGTCCCGTTGAGAATGCCGCCGTTCCATGCGGGCTCGAGATACTCCTCTTCCGTAACGCCGAGATACTCCTCGATATCGTCCATCGGGAGGAAGATCTTGCGCAGGTTCATGCCCGCGATACGGGAGGCGGACATGGCGACGATGTGCGGAGCGGTGCGGGTGTTGGAACTCGTGGTGGTGAGTTTGGTGAAGAGGGTGTCCCACGGGATCTTATCCGCGACGACCTTGATCTCTTGATCCGCATATTCCTCATTGAAATGCTCGACGATGCGATCCATCGTCTCACCGTCGGTGCCCGTGAAACCGTTCCAGAAACGAAGCACGATGAAACCGGTATCGTTATTGTTGGGATCGCCCGTCTGATTGCAACCGAACAGTGCCGTCAGGGAGAGCAACCCGCAGAGCAATAATCCCATAATTTTAATAATTTTTTTCATATTTTTCCTCCTTTTAACTATATTTTGATTATATCACGCGGTTTTTAGAGCGTAAATACACAAAAGCGGGAAGTTAATTCTCATTTAGTTCCGCCAAATCGGAAAGGAAAGCGGGCGAAACGGCTTTCATTTTCGATTTAGCTGTATATATCGCGGCCGATTTTTACATAATTGCGAATACATCCAAACTTTTTGAAAATATAAAACAAATCTCGTGAAAACATAAAGTTAATTTTTTTAATTTCCCAAAATCTTGTAAAATTGTGCGAAGATTTACTTCCGCGATAGCTGTTTCAAATGCAATGTAAACAACTGTCGGGTGCCTTTCGGGGCGAAACTGCGCGGGGCAAAAAGTAAAAAAATCCCCCTCCCGCGCGGGCGGGAGGGGGATGGATGCGACGCCGCCGCGCGCGACATAGTATAAGAGTCGCGCGCGGCGGCGTTTCTATCAAAAAAAGAGGCTCGTGCCTCTCTTTCTTTTTGTGCGGAATGAATTGCGGGCTCGGGGCTTGTTTTATGCGGGGTTATCCAAGCGGGCGGGCCTTTTTCCCTTGCGGCGGGAGCCGACAAAGGACAACCCGAAAAAGACGGCGGAAAGCAGGAGGCAGGCGAGGGCGAGAATGAGGTAGCACCCCCATGCGGGAACGGTGCTGCCGAAGGGCGAGATCACGCAGTCGAACCCCTCTTTCAATCCCTCCGTGAAGGCGGCGGGGAGGTCCCCTCCGCCGACCGCGCCGATCGCCCCGCCCATGAGGTGGGCATGCAGGAGGACGGTCCCGTAGGTCGCGGGGAGGCAGCAGATGAGGTTCCCGAGCCAACCCGTCATGGTGCCGATGGGAATGTATGCGCCGCAGAGAAAGCCGTATGCGGCGGAGACGGTCGCCTGTATCGCCACCACCGCCCCGTGAGTGCGGAGGAAGCGGCACACGATCGAGGAGAGCGCCGTCCCGAAGAGGACGAGGAGGAGGGTATCGCCGAGGGCGAGGAAGAGATCGCCCGCCGAAAGGTGCCACCCCGCGATCGCCATGTAGACGAACCCCGCGCCGAGGGCGACAAAGCAGATGGCGGCCGTCACGAAATAGGTCGCGAGGAAGTAGGAGAAGAAGACGATGGGACGGGGCACGGGCGTCACGAGGAGGTCGTCCGCCTGTCCCCCCGCCCTGTCCTGCACCATGATGGTATTGGCGGTGAAGGCGACGGTGACGGCGCACACCGCGACGAGGGAGGAGACGAGCCAGCCGCTCGCGATGCTCTCCACCTCCGCCCCCGTGACGGGGAAGCTCCCCACCCCGCTGCGGATGCTGTCCCTGTAGACATTCCCCAAAAAGGCGATGAAGAGGAAGAGCAGGATGAGGGGAGACAGGAGGGAGGGAAGGAAGGTCCCCTTGTCACGGAAGAACAGTTTGCAGTTGCGGGCGACGAGGGCGCGGAGGGCGAGGGCGTTTTCCGATGCGGACCATTTCATTGTTCACCCCCTTCGGCGCGCTTGCCCGTGACGGCGAGGAAGACGTCGTCCATCCCCCCTTTCGTCACCTCGAAGTCGGTGAAAAGGTCGGGATATTTTAAGATGAGCGCGGCGGCCTCTGCCGTGTCTTTCACAAAAATTCGCACCCCATTCCCCACTTTTTCGTATTTCAGCCCCATTTTTTGCACGCGGGACTCCGCGCCGTAGAGGGTTATGAAATCCCCCGTGTAGCGGTTCTTGAGGCCGAGGGGAGTATCGTCTGCGAGGATCTTTCCCCCGTCGATGATGACGACGCGGTCGGCGTCTGCCGCCTCCTCCATGTAGTGGGTGGTGAGAAAGACGGTGAGTTCGCGGGTGCGGCGAAGGGCATGCACCGTCTCCCACACGCTCCGCCTCGTCTGCGGGTCAAGCCCCGTCGTCGGCTCGTCGAGGATGAGGACGGCGGGGTCATGCACGAGGGCGCGGGCGATATCCACCCTGCGCCGCTGTCCGCCCGAGAGTTTCCCGACGGGCCGCTTGGCGATGGCGCCGAGGTCGAAGAGTTCCGAAAGCTCCCCGAATTTTCGGGAGAACGCCCTGCCCGTCAGCCCGTAGAGAGCGGCACGGCAGGCGAGGTTGTCCCGCACGGAGAGGGAGCGGTCGAGGACGCTGTCCTGAAAGACGACGCCGAGGGCGCGCTTGACGTCCTCCCCCTCCTTCCCCGCGACGGTGACGGTGCCGCCGCTCGCCGCCGTCTTGCCGCACACGACGGAGATGGTCGTACTCTTGCCGGCGCCGTTCACGCCGAGAAAGGCGAAAAACTCCCCCCTTTCGACCGTGAACGAAATGTCGTCCACCGCCTTGACGTCGCCGTAATATTTTTTAAGATGAGAGATCTCGATGATATTCATAGGACCGTAAATTCACATCCAGAAGCGGGGGCGGTTGGGGAAATAGTAGCCGTAGAGGGCATAGAATTGGCGGTTGAACGCCTCCTCGATCTCCTCCTCCGTGAGCGCGTCGCTGTTGCCGTTTACGAGGACGGCAAGCCCGTATGAAAAGACGGACATATCCGCATGGAAGGCGCGGGCGGTCTCCTCGTCCATCCGGTACATGCGCATCATCTCGCGGACGATATCCCCGAAGAAGGGATCGCCGCCCGCATGTTCGCCCAAAAAGAGGAAGCGGAACAGCCCCTTCTCCTCCGCTGCGAACCGCACAAAGCCCATGCCGTAGGAGGTATAGCCGATCTTTGTCTTCCCGAAGTACGCCTCGATGAAGGAGAGGTACCGCTCTTTCGCCTCCGCAAGGAGGGCGTGGCGCAGTTCCTCCATGTTCTTGAAGAGGGTGTATACGGGCTGCGTCGAACACCCGATCTCCCTCGCGATCGCCCGCGCATTGAGTCCCCTGTCGCCCTGCTTTCTCACGACTTCCGCCGCCGCGGACAGCACGTCCGCCCGAACCACCGTCTTCGGTTTCGGCATCCTGCTTTCCTCCGTAAAATAAAATAACAGCTGTTGTATAACAACTGTTATTATTATATATCTTACGTTATACCGCTGTCAAGTGTTTTCAGTCATCTTCTTCAAACGCTTCTTCGAAGAGTTCGAGGAACTCCTCAAACAGCTCTTCGAATGCCTCGTCGGGGTCGGTCTCGAGGAGATGCACGATCTCTTCGTACTCCCCGAGGAGTTCTTGGCGGATCTTGCCTTCGGGGTCGTCCTCATCCTCCTCGATGAGGAAGTCCTCGCCGAGCTTCAAATATTTTCGGTTGAATTCCCGCACGGCGGCAAGGTCCTTCATGTCGAGACTTTCAAGGTCTGCGGGGTAGGTCGAAAGAAGTTCCCGCGCCCCGTCGAGGTACTCCGCCTTCTTCGATGAGTACGATTGGGTGACATAGTCCTCGAAGCGGTCCATCGCGTCCTCGTCGTAGACGCCGAACAGCGCTTCGAAGGCGGCGTCGTCGAGATCCCCCACCGCAAAGAGGGCTTCGGAGAGGGCGCTCTCCACACTGCGGGCGACGGCTTTCCCGTTCTTGCCGCTCGCGCGGATGCGGACGCCGTCCGTCCCGATGAGATTGCGCCGCCCGGCGAGTTGCGCAAAGGTGAGGCAGGCTTCCTCCGCCGTCTTCCCGTCTAAATTCTGCCCCGCGAGGAGGACGGCCGCGTCGTGATTGAGGGCGCGGGTCTTTGTCACCTTGCCGTTCTCGAGGGTGAACTCCGCTGAGGGGTTGATGCTGATGACGAGGGTCGTAAGTCCCCCTCCGCCCCGCCCGAGGAGAACGGGCAGGAGGACGGCGAGGGAAAGGAGGATGACAAAGAGCAGGGCGCAGAGGGTGATGACGAGGGGTTTCTTTCGCGACAGTGCGACGACTTCCCCCCTCCCTTGGACGCGGGCGGCATGCAAATCGACGGGGACATCGGGCGTATGCGTCTCCGCCTCCCTCTGAAGGGCCTCTATGATCTCGCGGTCGTTCATGCTTTCCCTCCTTCCAGCGCGGCCCGCATCTTGGCGAGCGCGCGGTGATAGTGCCATGTGACGGTGAGGACGGGCATGCCGAGCATCGCCGCGATCTCCCGCCGTTTGTATCCGTCCGCCGTGAGGAGGAGTACTTCGAGTTCCCCCTCGGAGAGAGTCCGCCTCGCGACGTCCGTCAGAAGCCCGTATTCGTCGGGCTGCGCCGTGCCGAAGAGAGCGGGGTTCTCCCTCTCGTCGACGGAATGCTCGCGGGCGCGCTTCTTTTTGAGGTTGAGCGCCTCGTTGCGGGCGATCCGTCCCACCCATGCCGCAGCATTCCCGCCACGGTATTTTTCCGCATTGCCTACGATCTTCAGATAGGCGTTCTGCATGGCGTCCTCCGCAAGGGCGCGATCCCGCAGGATGCCGAGCGCAATGTGATACATCGTCTTTTTGGTCGCGGCATAGAACGATCCGAATTCCGAATCGTTCCCTGCCGCAAGCTGTTTCAGATGTTCATCGAGCGTCACCCTTCCGCCTCCGTGATTTTTCCTACCCCATCTTATCACTTTGGCGGAAAACTGTCAAGTTTCAGTCGAAGAAATCCTCAAGAATTCTGTCGTCCGCGGAGTTTTCGGAGAAGCGGTAACGGTAGGTGCCGTCCGCATTCTTCACCACGGTGAACCTGCCCGCCGTCCCGTCGATGAGGTACTCGACGGCGATCTCCGTCTTGCCCCCCTTGGTCTCCCGTTCGATGGTGTAGACGCCGCGGGAAGCACCTTTCTTGAAGGCGACGGTGTACTCCGTCTCCGTCTCGTTTTTCTCGGTCTCCGCCTCGAAGCCGACCGCGGTGATCTCGACGGGAACGCCATTTTCGACTACCGTGTAGGTGTAGAGAGACTCCGTCTCCGTCTCGCCCGCTTCCGCCTCGGAGGACTGCGTGTGGGTGAGGAGGACGTAGTTTACGGGATCGTCCTTTTGGACGGACGCCTTCATCGTGAGGGTACTCGTCCACTCGGTCTCCGTCTCCCTGCCATCCGTCTCGGTGATCTCAAGCTCGGCGCGGGTGCCGGACATGTAGTAGTAGATCGCGGCGCCCGTCTCGTCCTTGCCCATCTCGATCACGCCGTCGAGGGTGTAGGTCTTCGTTACGGTCGTCTCCGTCTCGCCGTCGCGGTCGGTCCGCGTCTCCTTCTCGGAGAGGCCCGCCGTCTCGGTGAAGTACACGGTGTGCGGCACGTTTTCGCCCGCCGCGTTCTTGCCCGTGATGGTGAGTTTGAACTCGTAGCCCGCGAGCGCCTCGTCCGCCGAGGGGTTCTTCTCGACGACCGTCTTCGTCTCTGCCTTGTCGAGGAAGGTGTCGAGCATGTTGAAGTACTTGTTGAAATCGTCGAGTTCGGCCTGCGCCTTGTCCGCTGCCGTACCCGTATCCGCGGCGAGAGCGACGGCTGCGGGAGCCTCTTTCGTCTCGAGGAGCTTTGCCGTGGTCACGGCGGCGACGCCGTACACCGACTCGGTGCTTTCGATCCCGCGGTAGGTGCCCGTCTGCGCATCGGCAGCCTCGTGCCCCCCGCCGTTGTTGTTGCAGCCCGCGGCGACGAGGGTCAACGCGGTGGCGCCGGCAAGTGCAAGAGCGATCAAATAGGTCTTCTTTTTCATGAGTATTCCCTCCCTGAATTTTTTCTTACACTTATATAACAACCGCACACCGGCGTTTTGTTGGAAAAAAGAAAAAATTTTTTTCGGAAATTTTTCGGGAGGACGGGAGGCGGGACACGCGCGCGTAACAATATAGATACGCCATTCCGAACCGTCTTTGCCGCCCGCCCGCAAATTGCGGGCGGGCGGCAAAGACGCGTGAGGAAACCCGCCCTTTTGTTGCCTTGAGATCCCTCGACACGCCCTTCGATAACAATCATAGTTGCGGGCGGGACGACATGACGTATTTGTGCGGGGCGACATGACGTGCTTGGGCGGAGCGCGCATGCGGCGGCGCGGCTCTTTTGTAGGTCATTCCGAACGGACGTGAGGAATCTCGTACTTTTCTGCCGCCCCACCCCCCTACCCCCTCCCACGGAGGGGGCGGGTTTTGCGCATACCCCTCCCACGGTAGGTTCGGGGCGAAGGCGTAATCAAAATATAGAAAAAGAGCAACGGGAGGTTGCTCTTTTTCAAAATCGTTGGCGGAAATCAGTTTTCCGAGGGGATGGGCGGGGGCACGATCATCTCGCGGTAGTTGCCCGAGGTCTGCACGCCCACGTTCTTATACTCCTTCATGCCCGTGCCCGCGGGAATGAGTTTGCCGATGATGACGTTTTCCTTAAGCCCGATGAGCGGATCCCGCTTGGTGCAGATCGCAGCCTCGGTAAGCACCCTCGAGGTCTCCTGGAAGGAAGCCGCCGAGAGGAAGCTGTCCGTTGCGAGCGCCGCCTTGGTGATGCCGAGAAGCACGCGCTTCGCGGTTGCGGGGACGCCGCCCGCCATGATCGTCTTCTCGTTCTGTTCCTCGAAGGTGAACATATCGACGAGCTGCCCGGGGAGCATATCCGTCGTACCCGCGTTCTCGATGCGGACCTTGCGGAGCATCTGGCGGACGATGATCTCGACGTGCTTATCGTTGATATC
>CANRFW010000020.1 GCA_947630035.1 uncultured Clostridia bacterium
TCCCCCGCGAACCCGCCCAAAGGGTGCAAGTTCCACACCCGCTGCCGCGAGTGCATGGATGTCTGCAAGGAAGTTGCACCCGTCTTCCGCGACTACGGGAACGGCCACTTCGTGGCTTGCCACAAGTATCCGCAGGAATAAGAACCGTGCGGAAAAACCCGCATTTTCGGTACATGGGGTAGGATTTTTTATGGCGCGCAAGAAGGACGCAAAGAAAAGAGAGGATTGGGACGACGGCAGAACGATCGCCCCGATGACGGGTGACGAGCTGCCCGCAGCCCGCCGCGCCGTCTATCTCGAGCGGACCAAGCACGGCGACGAAATGCGCGGGACGGTGAAGGTCTCTCCCACCAAGGAGGAGAAGCGCGCCCTCACGCGCGGCATGTTCATCGCCATGCTGCCCCGTCTGCTCGTCGTCCTTTTGGGCTTCGGCATCGCCGCCGTCATCGCCGTCCTGTGGCTCATGTAGACGTACGGCAGCAAATAGAGCCGCTGTGGCGGAATCGGCAGACGCCTCAGACTTAAAATCTGATACCCGAAAGGGTGTACCGGTTCAAATCCGGTCAGCGGCACCAACTTCAACCCGATCCGAACCGTAACGAAGCGGTTTGGGTCGGGTTGTTTTTTATGAAAGAATGCGGGCGGTTTAGTAATGGAAACGGTTCCACGGCGTAAAAACCCTCAAAATTTGCCTTGATAGGGGAAACTCGCGGGCAGTCTTTCGGCAGGAACAAAAAATTTTTTGCTTTTTTATGAAAAAATTTCTCCAAATCTATTGACAAGCTACCATATGCGTGCTATACTGTGGACAAATGGAAACGTTTCCACTTATTTTTTTCAAACAAAATGGAAACGTTTCCGAAACCAATAATCTATGATGGGAGGTCTTTTATGAAAAAGGTTGGAGCGATCCTGCTTGCGGCGGCGCTCGGGGTCACGATGACGGGCGTCATGGCAGCCTGCGGAGGAACGGGCGGCGACACGGCGACGGAGAAGATCATCAAAGTGTGGCTGCATAAGTCCAAGACGGAGGAAGAGAGCAGGGTGTATGCGACCCTCGAGGAACTCTTCAACGACGCCGACTACAAGACGAAGGACGGCCGCGATATCGTGATGCGCATCGAGTATAAGGGCGATACGATCGCGACGTCGATCGCCTCGGAGATCACGTTAAGCGGCGGCGCGGGTCTGCCCGACGTCGTGGCGGTGGATGCGCCCTATGTCACGAACTATGCGAGCAGGGGCATCATCGTCCCCATCGACGACTATCTCACCGATGAGGTGAAGGGGGACTATGTGGACAGCGTCATCGAGCAGTCCACCTACAACGGAAAGCTCTACGCGCTCTCGGGTGCGGACGCGCCCGCGGGACTTTTCTATAACAAAGAGGTGCTGGAATCGGCGAATATCGAGCCGGGGACCATCGAGAACCCTTGGAGCTGGAAAGACCTCGAGAAGAATATCGAGACGCTCAAGGCGGCGAACAAGGCTTATCGCATTCAGCTCAGCCTCGGCTTCGGCGGCGACGAGGGGCTCATGTATCTCCATTCCCCGCTCGTCTATTCCGCGGGCGGCTCCTTTGCCAATGCGAACGGGAAGGTGAAAGACGCCCTCCTCTCCGCAAAGTCGGTCGCGGGATTGGAGCAATTCGCGGACTTCATCAGGAAGGCCCAAGCGGGATCGAGCGACGACAAGTGGTCGTACATGGGTACCAACGAGGGCATCTTCCCGACGGGGGGGGTCGCTTTCCAGATCCACGGCCCTTGGCTCATCAACACCATCAACAAGAGCTATAAAGATTTCAAGGATAAATACGGCGTGATGCCCTATCCCGTCTATGAAGACGAGAACGGCCACAAGGGCACCGTTGCGACCCCTTGCGGCAGTTTCGGGTTCGGCGTGACCAAGGCGACGCGGGATGCGGACGCGGCGGCGCAGGTCGTTGCCTATCTCACGGGCGCGGAGGCGAGCGAGCTTCTCTTCGACGCCATCGGCACCTTCCCGACCCACAAGTCCGTGTTTGCGGAGAGGAATGAGTTCGGGAGCGGGGCGTTGAAGTCCCTCTCCGATCTTCTCACCCAAACGGCGAAGGCGCGCCCGAAGCTCGTGAACTATGCGGACCTCAGCACCGCCTATGCCAAGATCATCGACTATATCAACAACAACGCGAGCGAGAGCGGGTATGACCTTGAAAATAAGATCACCATGGAGGCGGATAGTGTCGACCGTTGATATGGAAGAGACGGGCGTCCCCGCGCCCGCCCCCGAAAACGGCAATGCGGCAAAACCGCGCCCCGGCGCGAACCGCAAGTTCCGCCTCTTCGGGAAAGAATACAGGGTGTTCGACGTGCTTACGGGGTTTGCCGTCATCGCCCCCGCGCTCATCCTCGGCGCCATCTTCGTCATCGCGCCCATGTTCATCTCCCTGTCTTACGCCTTTACGGATGCCGACCTGTTTGCCCTCAACACGGCGAAGTGGAACAACTTTGCGAACTTTGCAAGCGTGTTCACCGACCCCAAAATGTGGAACGCACTCGGCAACACCTGCCTCTTCGTCGTTCTGGCGGTTCCCCTCCAGCTCGGCGTTGCCTTGGGGCTTGCCCTTCTTCTCAATAAGGACGTGAAGTGCAACACCTTCTTCCGCTGGGCATACTTCTGTCCCGTGATGCTCTCCCTTGCCGTCACCTCCTTTTTGTGGATGAATCTTCTCAACGAGCAGGAGGGGCTTTTCAACGGGCTTCTCATGAGTCTCGGCATGAAGAAGAACCAGAACTTCCTCGGCTCGGACTACGGCATGTTCTCCATCATCGTCGTCTCCGTGTGGCAGGGCGCGGGCTACCAGATGCTCATCTTCCTCTCGGGGCTCAAAAATATCGAGCCTGCCCTCTACGAAGCGGCCTCTTTGGACGGGGCGAACAAGTGGCAGCAGTTTGTTCACATTACCCTCCCCGCCATCCTTCCCACGACGTCGTTCGTCCTCGTCACCATGCTCATCGGCGCGTTCCGTCTCATCACCCAGCCCATGATCATGACGCCGCAGGGCGCGGCGGACGTCACGGGACGGGAGACGACCTCGACGATGAGTTGGTATATCTACCAACAGGGTCTTATTTCGGGGAAGGTCGGCTATTCGAGCGCCATCGCGCTCGTGTACACGGTGTTCCTTGCGGCGATCGCTCTGACCCTCCGCAAGGTCATGGACGTGAAGGATTAAGGAGGAAGCCATGGAAGAAGTGTTATCGGCCGAAGGGACGCAGGCAGCTCCCGCCGCCTCTCCCGAAAACGGCGTAAAGCCGCGGAAGAAGTGGACGGCAAAGCGCGTTACGCTCCGCGTCCTCCTCTATCTCGGCATGTCCGTGCTTGCCCTCCTCTTTCTCTTCCCCGTGTGGTGGATGGTCGTCAACTCGATGAAGAGCTATCCCGAATTGCAGGAACAGCTCTCCTCCCTCCGCACCTTCCTCCCCGGGAATATCACGCATTGGTTTACCTCTTACGGGAACCTCTTCACCTCCGAAGCAATGTCGGGCACCATGTGGCGCGCCGTCCTCAACAGTATCTTCTACTGCGCGGTGACGGTTACGGGAGTGCTGCTCGTCAATTCCCTCGCGGCCTACGCCCTCTCGCGGCTCAAATTCCCCGGCGCGGGCGTCATCACGACGATCATCCTTCTCCTCATTCTCGTCCCCGTGGAGACCTCGATCGTACCCCAGATCGTCATTTTGTCCCGTCTCGGGCTGCTTCTCCCCGGGACCCGCATCCTCGGCTATCTTCTCCCGGGATTCGTCAGCCCCTTCTATATCTTCATGTTCCGCTCCTATTTCGTGGGCATTCCCAAGGAGATCGAGGAGGCGGCGGAGATAGACGGCGCGGGCAAATTCCGCACCTTCTTCGTGATGATCATCCCGCTCTCCAAGGCGATCTTCGCGACGGTCGCGATCTTCACCTTCATGGGCGCATGGAACGACTATGTCTTCCCGCAGTACATTTTCTCGGCGAACGTCGAACTCATGCCCCTGCAGGTCTTCCTGCAACAGGTCAACAAGGCAGTCCCCAAAGATACCGCAATGGTCATGGCGGCCCTCACGATCTCGACCATCCCGATCGCGATCGTCTACATTTTCTGCCAGCGCTACATTGTGGAAGGGGTCTCCTTCTCGGGCCTCAAATAAGGAGGAAACGCTATGAAAAAGATCCTCATCCCCGTACTCTTTGCCTGTGCCGTCGGCTTCTCCGCCCTGGGGCTTGCCGCCTGCGGCGGGGGGTACAAGGACCCCGACAAGGGGAGCCTCTATCTCCACCTCGCCTTTGACGACGGCGCGGGCACGACCGCCAAGGATTCGGCGGGCAAGCTCGGGAAGGCGGATATCCAATATGTGTTCAACAACCCTACCTATCAGGACGAACCGCAGGACCCGCAGTGGCGTTCGACGGGCGCGGTGAAGGGGAGCCTCCTCTTCGACGGCTACTCCAACTTCATCCGCTATCATTACGACGACATCATGGTCTCGGGCGGGGCGTTCACCGTCGAGGCGTGGGTCGCTCCCCGCATGTTCGAGTGGGACGATCCGAACGCCGTAGAGAACGGCACCGAGCATCTCACCGCGATCGCGGCGCAGTACGATGCGGAACTCAACGCGGGTTTCGTCCTCGGCTACGAGCGGCACGGTGCATGGAGCTTTCAGGTGGGGCTCGGGGACCGCTTCGTCAAAGTTTGGGCGGAGGGGCACCCCATCGAAAAGTATGAGTGGAACCACGTCGCCGCCACCTTCAACGGCGCGGCGGGGGAGATCAAGCTCTTTCTGAACGGCGAGGAAGTCGCCTCCAAGGCAGTCTTCGAGGGCGCCGCGATCAAGGGCTGTGCCGATTGGCTCTGGATCGGCCGCAATCCCTTTGCGGACAGCACCGCCACCGCGCAGACCTGCTTTGTCTCGGGGCTTCTGGACGAGGTCAAGCTCTACAAGACCGCCGTCACCCCCGAACATATCAAGAGCTACTACGAGAGCTGCCTTGTGGACGGCAAGCCCCGCGAGATCGCGTTCGAGGATATCTGGCTTCAGAATATCCTCACGGAGGACTACCACAAGCCGCAGTACCACGGCGGGCCTTATCAGCATTGGATGAACGAGCCGCACGCGCCCATCTACTACCAACCGGAGGGGAGCGACGTCGGGAAATACCACCTCTTCTTCCAATTCAACCTCAACGGGCCTTACTTCCGCAACATTTGTTGGGGGCATCTCGTCTCCGACGACATGGTGAATTGGACCCCGCTGAAGGAAGTCATCACCCCCACGGCGGGCACCGTCGCACCGGACGGCGTCTGGTCGGGCGGCTCCACCTACGATTCGGACGGCGTGCCCGTTCTCTTCTTTACGGCGGGCAACGACAGTTGGCAGAAGGCGGGGCAGGGGCTTGTCGGCAATCAGAATATCGGCATCGCCCGTCCCAAGGATCCCTCCGACCCCAACCTCACCGAGTGGGTGGTGGAGGATGAATACGCCATCAAGCAGACCTCGGGGCAGGGGAAAGCGGGCGACTTCCGCGATGCGTTCGTCTATCAGGATAAGGATGCGGGGACATGGTATATGCTCATCTGCTCCGCCTCGACGACGACGAACGGCGGCACCGCCCTCCTCTATACGACGACGGACGACAGCTTCACGAATTGGACGTACCGCGGGCAGGTGTATGAGATCCAAAACCAGCCCTCCGACCTCGGGCAGACGTGGGAACTTCCCATCCTCCTCCCCGTGAAGACGGAGGACGGCAAAACGCAGAAGTGGTTCTTCGCCTTCTCGCCCGCTCCCGCGGACAGGGCGGACAACGATATCTTCTACTTCGTGGGCGAATTCGACAAGACGAAATACCGCTTCGTGCCCGACGATAGCTTCATCGTAGACGGCAAACCCACCCCCCGCCGCTTCGACTTCGGCAACAACGTATTCACGGGTCCCTCGGCATTTATCGACCCCGTGTCCCAAAAAGTCTACATGTTCTCCATCATGCAGGACCAGCGGCAGCCGGGGGCGCAGTACAGCGCGGGCTGGGCGCACACCGTGGGGCTTGCGCGGGAAATCTACCTCCTTGCGGACGGCACCGACCTCGGGATCCGTCCCGTCGGGGCGCTCGAGGGGTACGAGAAGCAGACGCTCGCGGAGGGGGAGAACCTCACCCTCGCCGAGGCGAACGCGAAACTCGGTTCCGTCAAGGGCGACATGCTCCACATAAAGCTCACCGTAAAGAAGAATGCGGCGCAGAAATTCGGCATCTACGTCCGTTCCAACGGCGCGGATGAGTACACGGATTTCTATTGCGACTTTGCAAACGGCAACCTCGGTGCGGGGGTAAACGGCGGCGAGCGCAAGCAGAACACGACGAGCAACAACTTCGACAGCTATTCGTTCGGCGAGACGGTGGACATCGATATCTACGTCGACCGCTCCCTCACCGAGGCGTTCTTCGACGGGTTCAAGGCGGTCACGGCGCGCTTCTATCCCGAGGACAGGAACAGCATGGGCGTCTCCCTCTATGCGGAAGGGGAGGTCCAGATCGTCAAAATGCACGTCGCCGAGATGAAGTCCATCTACGCATAAAAAGCCCACACTTTCCCCCTTATGTTCCCGCCGCGGCTACGGCTTCGGCGGGATAGGGGAGGGGGCGGTCATCAAGGGGGATGATCATGACAAAGACGAAAGAGGCGGATCTCTATATCGCGCGAAGCAAAAGCGCGGCCGCTTATCGCCATACCTATCACATTATGCCGCCCGTGGGGTGGATGAACGATCCGAACGGCTTTTCCTATGCCCTCGGGAAGTATCACTTCTTCTATCAGTTTCATCCGTACGCGGCGGCGTGGGGGCCGATGCACTGGGGGCACTACACCTCGGAGGACCTCATAAAATGGGAACTTGCGCCCACCGCGCTCGCTCCCGACGAGCCGTATGATAAGGACGGGTGCTTCTCGGGCAGCGCCATCGAGAGGGAGAAAAAGCTCTACCTCCTCTATACGGCGGTCTCGGGCGCCCTCCAGCAGCAGGCGCTCGCCCTCTCGGAGGACGGGGTGACTTTTCGGAAGAAGGGGCTTGTCATCTCCGAAAAGGATCTCCCGCGCGACGCCTCCAAGACCAACTTCCGCGATCCCAAAGTGTTTGAAAAGGACGGATTCTTTTACGCCGTCATCGGCTCCAAACACAGCGAGGGGGCGGGGCAGGTGCTTTTGTACCGCTCCCGCGACCTCGAGAATTGGGAGTACGCGGGCTGCCCGTGGCGCACGGAGGGGGACGAACTCATGTGCGAATGCCCCGACTACGTGCGTCTCGGCGAGAAGGATCTGCTCCTCTCGAGCATCCAATTCCTCCACCGCGACGGGTGGCGCAACGAGAACGTGCATACCGCCCGCTATCTCACGGGGGAACTCGATTTCGGGGCGGGCAAGTTCTATCCCGAGATCGGGGACGAGGTAGACAGCGGCTTCGATTTTTACGCCCCGCAGACCCTCGTCACCCCCGACGGGCGGACGGTGATGATCGCATGGATGCAGATGTGGGACAGGACGTACGTCACCGCACCCTACGGCTGGGTCGGCGCGACGACCCTCCCCCGCGAACTCTCCCTCAAAAACGGCAGGCTCGTGCAGACGCCCGTCCGCGAACTCGAAAAATACCGCAAAAACCCCGTAAAAGCGGAGAATATCGCCGTTCTCGGGGAGCGCGCCATAGAGGGGGTGCGCGGCACCAAGTGCGAAATTTCCTTCACCCTCGATCTCGGCACCGCCAAGCGGGCGGGGGTCAAGCTCTTCTGCGGGCACAACCTCGAGGCGGTCCTCTTCTACGACCGTGCGAGCGAACTCGTCCTCTTCGACCGTTCCAACACGGGCACCCTCATCTCGGGCAGCACCCGCGAGCGGGACGCCCTCATCCGCCGCTGTGCGGTGCGCGTCAAGGAGAACAGGATAAAGTTCCGTCTCTTCCTCGACGTCTCGAGCCTCGAAGTGTTCTTGAACGACGGCGAGCGGACGATGACGGGGCTCGTGTATGCGCCGCAGGATGCGGACGGCGTCGTCTTCTTCGCGGAGGGCGGCACGGCAAAGATCGCGGAGATCGAAAAATACGATATCGTTTTGTAACGGGGAAGGGCAAAATCCGACCCCATGTACGCAAAATAAAAAACGCCGTTCCCCCGCGGCGAAAAAATGAGGGGGATAAAACAGACATTTATGTATGGAGGATACATTATGAGAAACAAGAAACTCATCGGAGCGCTCACCGTTGCCCTTGCGGGGACGCTGGCGCTCGGGCTTGCCGCTTGCGGCGGGGGTAAGACCGAAGTCCACGACGATATTCTGAACGGCGGTTTCGAGAACGGGTTCAAGGGTTGGACGAAGTCGGGCGCGGCATTCACGACGGCGGGCGTCATCGATACCGATCTCGCGGGCCGCGAGGACGCCAAGGTCACGGCGGGCAAGGCCGGAGAATACTTCTTCTCGGGCTTCGACTCGGGCAGCTCCCACTTCACGGGCACCCTCACGAGCGATCCCTTCAAGCTCGGCGGCACGGGCAAAGTGGGCTTCCTCATGGGCGGCGGCATGGACAAGGAGAATTGCTACGTCGAATTCTTCGAACAGGGCAACAATACCGCCCTTGCCAAGGTCTCCAACGAGGCGTTCGCTTCGGGCTATGTCACCGATGAACTCGTGCGCGTCGTCGTCGATCTCTCCGCCTACATCGGCAAGACGGTCTACATTAAGATCACCGATAACGACAAGGGGGACCCCGAGGAATACGCCTATCTCAACCTCGACGATTTCGTCGTCTACAAGACGGATGCGGACGTTGCGAAGGCGGAAAAGGAGCGCAGCGATAAACTCGCTCTCATCGGCAAGCCCGCCTTCTCCGAGACGGAGACGGACAACGATATCAAGAACGGCAACTTCGAAGAGGGGCTTGTGAACTGGCTCATGACGGAGGGCAGCGCGTTCGGCACCCGCGCCCTCAACACCGAGGCGCTCTATTGGGGAGACCCCGCGCTGGACGGCATGACGACCACCAAGAACCGCCCCTTCAACAAGGAGGGGAACAACCACTTGAGTTCCTTCCACGACGAGGCCGCAAAGGGCGCCATCCGCTCCACCAAGTTCACCCTCGGCGGAACGGGCGTCATCTCCTTCCTCATGGGCGGCGCCAGTCAGTCCACCTGCTATGTGGCGGTATGCAGCGCCGAAACGGATGAGGAGCTTTACAAGGTCACCTTTGCGAAGACCTTCTCCGATCCCCTCTTAAGCCGTAACATGCTCCGCCACTATGTGGATGCAAGCTCTCATATCGGCGAGGTCCTCTATATCAAGGTGGTGGACGGCGCGACGGCGGACGGCTACGCGGCGATCGACGTGGACGACTTCAAGGTAAACCTCACCGAAGATCAGATCGCGGCGCAGATGAAGGCGGACTACGAGCGCACCCTCACCGTCGCAGAGCCCAACGTGGCGGCGGCGGAGCAGGCCTATTATTCGAATTACGACTACCCCGGCGACCGCGAACTCACCGTTCTCCGCTTCGAGAAGAAGATCGCGGCACAGGCCGCCAAGGCGGGAACCGTCAACCTCGATAACTACCTCGACGGCGTGCAGGCCGCTTACGACAGCTCGGCACAGCCGGACGACTTCACCTATGCCATCACGGGCGTGAAGAAGGGGGACGAGGCGGTTACCGTCACCGATACGAAGGTGGCGAACCTCACCGCGGGGCTTTACACCGTCGGCTACTCGGCGACTTACGACGGGAAGACGATCAACGAGAGCTTCCTCCTCGACGTCACCGATCAGTACAACGTGATGAACGGCGGCTTCGAAACGGGCAACCTCGCCGGTTGGACGGCGGGCAGCACCAAGGTTCCGCTGGTCAATAACAACAAGACTTACTTCGGGGCGTCGAATATGCCCTACAACCAGAGCGGGAACTATCATCTCGGCGGCATGCCCGAACACTCCGGCGTTGCGGAAGCAGACACATGGACCGTCAAATCCGCCTCGTTCGTTCTCGGCGGTGCGGGCCTTATCACCGTCAAAATGGGCGGTCACGCCGCGGCAGTCAAAATTTACATGGTGGGGGACGATAATTCGGAAGTGCAGATCGGCTACTACAAGCAGTCGAGATTCAAGGACGAAGGTCACCCCGACGTCAGCAAGGGTTCGTGGAACGATATGGCAGTCTATGTCATCGACCTTGCCGACTACAAGACCAAGACGCTCCGCATCGAGCTTTGCGACGAGGAAGTCTCGGGTTGGGCAAACGCCAACTTCGACGACGTCATCACCTACTATGCGGAGAACGTAACCAAAGCGGCGCTTCTCCAAAATAAGGACACCGTACAGAACAGCACGGGCGAGAATATCACGCAGGCGACCGTCGATATCAATTGGGTCGAAGCGACGAACGAGACCCCCGCAGGCACGATCGTTCTCAACAAGAAAGTCGAGGGCTATGCCGAACTCGATTTCGAAGATATCGCAAGTTTCAACCTTGCAAATTGGATCAAAGACAAGGTCGAGGCGATCGTCATCGGCGTGCAGGATGCCGAGGTCACGGTTACGGTCAAGAGCGTGAAAGAGGGCGAAACGGATAAAACGAGCGGCTTCACCCCCGAAGCGGGCAAGACGTACACCGTCACCTACACCGTTTCCTATGAAGAAGGCGAGGGCGAACCCGTCGAGATCACCTTCACCCTCAAAGTGTTGAGAAATAATGATATCCACAACGGCGGTTTCGAGACGGGCGACCTCTCGGGCTGGACCTTCCATTGCGATACGGAAGGCGTCACGGGCAATGCGGTCAGCGGGAATGCGACCTTCTGGGGCGAAAAGATCCCCTATAACAAAAGCGGCCGTTTCTTCTTTGAGGGCACCGGCGACTTCATTCCCGAAAAAGAGACATGGTATTTGAAATCCTCTACTTTCACGCTCGGCGGAAGCGGGTTCATCACCTTCAAAATGGGCGGGAGAACGGCGGAAGTGCGCGTATTCAAAGCAGACGGCACCCAAATTGCGACCTTTGCCAACAATCAATTCAAAGATGAAAACTTCCCGTACGTCGGCAAAGGCTCGCGGCTCGGCACCATGACGACTTTCGTCGCGGACCTCAGCACGCATATCGGCGAAGAGATTTATCTCGAATTGCACGACACGGGTACCGAAAATTGGGGCGTTGCTTGCTTCGACGATATCGTAACGTATTATGAAACCGCTCCCGTAGTGGCAGAGCATTCGGATACGGTAACAGAGAGCAACGACGGCGACGAAGTGCAGATTCCGTGGGTGGAAGCGAAAAATACCTACACCGCTGCATAACAGAAACGTTTCCAAATAACATTGACAAATTCTTTCCCGCCTGTTATAATAGGCGGGAAAGATATCTTGATGAGGCATTCTATGGCAACCATTAAGGACGTAGCGCTCGAAGCGGGCGTGGGGGTTGGCACCGCGTCGCGGGCGCTCTCGGGCGGCGGCTCGGTGAAACCCGAAACAAAGGAGCGCATCGAGCGGGCGGCGAAGAAGCTCGGGTTCGTCCCCAACCAACAGGCGCGCAACTTAAAAAAGCAAGCCACGGGGTGTATCGCCGTGCTTTGCCCCACCATCTATCACCCGTTCTTTGCCAAAATGGCGCTCTATATCGAGGACGAGATCTACGCCTTGGGGGACAGGATGGTGGTCGTCAGCTCGCAGGATAATCTCCAGAAGGAGAAGACCATCCTCGAAATGATCGAACAGCGCCGCGTGGACGGCATCGTCTTCATCACCCATTACGACCACGGCGATATCGACCCCAATCTTCCCATCGTCTCTTTGGACCGTCACTTCGGCGCGGGCGTCCCGTACGTCACCTCGGATAATTACGAAATCTCCCGCGCGGCTGTGGAGAAACTCCTCGCGGGGGGGTCCGAAAAGGTGGGGTGCGTGTGCGGCGCGACGGCGGTCGAATCGGAGACCAAGTACCGCTACGAGGCGTACCTCGACACGATGACGGCGCACTCCCTCCCCGCACGGCTCTTGAAGAAGCAGTTCCGCCACGGCGAGGAGATGCGGATCATGCGGGAGTTCTTCGAGGCGTACCCCGATGTGGACGGCGTCTTCGCGGGGAGCGATATGCTCGCCAACGCCGCCTACCATGTCGCGATGGAGAGGGGACTGCGCGTCCCCGAGGACTTGCAGATCATCGGCTTCGACGGCGTACTCGACGAATGGCGGGGACACCCCCGTCTCACCACGGTGGTGCAGGATATTCCCGCCCTTGCGCGGGAGGCGGTGAAACTGCTCATGAAGCGGATCCGCCGCGAACCGGTGCCCGCGCGCGTCGAAGTCCCCGCCCGCATCGTCATCGGCGAAACCACGCGATAATCCGGCTACGGGATAAGGACGCATGAAGCCTTACCCTTCCTCGGGAAGGGGAAGGTGGCACGGCGCAGCCGTGACGGATGGGGATGGGAATAAGATAATCGACAATCCCCACCACTCCCGCGAGCGGGAGAGCCTCCCCTTTGGAAAAGGGGAGGCCTTGGGAAAAGCGAAGAGCCGTCCGTGCGGAAAGGGGAGGCCTTGCGTCTCCGTTCCTTTGTCCCCCAAAAAGCATCACCATAAGGAGCAAAACCATGATCCTCTGTGTAGGCGAGATCCTTGCCGACCTCATCGGCAAAACCGAAAACGGCAGTTTGGCGTACGACAGGCGCGCGGGCGGCGCCCCCTTCAACGTGGCGTGCGGCGTCCGCAAATTCGGCGCGGAGAGCGCGTTCGTTGGGAGCGTCGGCGACGATCTCGTCGGCAGGTTCCTGTATTCCTTTGCAAAGGCCCATGTAAACAGGGTGCATATCCGCGTAGACGGGCGGCGCAATACCACCCTTGCCTTCGTCGAACTCGATAGGGAGGGGGACCGCTCCTTCTGCTTCTACCGCAAGAACACGGCGGACGTCTTCCTCCCCGCCGTCCCCAAGCGCCTGCTTCAAAGGGCGAAGATCGTACACATAGGCTCTCTGATGCTCTCCGAAAAGCGGGGGATCGAATACGCCGAAAATCTCGCAAAAACGGCACATGGGGTTGGAAAACTCGTCAGTTTCGACGTAAACTACCGCGAGGATATCTTCCCCGATAGGGAGAAAGCCGCCGGACTATACAGGCGCATGCTCGAGGCGGCGGACGTCGTAAAACTCTCCGAAGAGGAGTATGAGACCTTCGGGCGGGGGTACGTCGCGGAGGCGCTCCGCGAAAAGCTCGTGTGCGTCACCCTCGGCGCGAAGGGCTGCATGTGGCGGTACAGGGGGGAGGAAAACACCCTGCCCACCCTGCCCTTAAAACCCGTGGATACGACGGGCGCGGGGGACGCCTTTTACGCGGGCGTCCTCTTCAAGCTCGACGCACTCGATCGGGACATGTGGACGCGGGAGACGCTCGACGGCGTCTTCGCCTTTGCGAACGCTTGCGGCGCCCTCACCACACAGGCGCGCGGGGCCATCGACGCCCTCCCCGCCCTCTCCGAGATCGAGGCCGCCCTCCGCGGTTGACGCCCCTCTTATTGCCGCGTTACGTTATCACGACGCCCCGATACGTCACCCTGAGCGCAGTCGAGGGGTGACGTGTAATCCCGCGTCATGTCTCGACTGCGCTCGACATGACGTATATAAGGAAGGGCGAGATTCCTCACTGCGTTCGGAATGACGCACTGCCCCGCCACGCCACGTCACCCCGCCCCGCCGCGCAACGTCACCCCGAGCGCAGTCGAGGGGTGACGTGTAACCTCGCGTCATGTCTCGACTGCGCTCGACATGACGTATATAAGGAAGGGCGAGATTTCTCACTGCGTTCGGAATGACGCACTACCCCGCCCCGCCACGTCACCCCGCTACGTCACCCCGCCGACGTCACCCCGTGCCGCCCGCCCGCAACCGCGGGCGGGCGGCACATACGGTTCGGAATGGTGTAGCGCGATGTATGCCGAAGCAAACGGTTGGGAAAAATTTTGTCGGAAAAGGCGAAAATTTCCTTGACACACGGGGGGGGGTAAAATGTTATACTTGAAAAAATCCGCTATCCGAGGCGAAAGCCCCGCGGGCGCCAATTCTCGAAATATGGTGTATTTTGCTTGACAAGTGCGGGAAGAGTTGGTAGAATAGATGCATCAAATCTGCATAGATTTGATATATTCCGTTCGACTGCAACACTCTACATACGGCACTTCCGCGGCAGGGACAGTCGGACGAATTTTGCGGTAAAAGGGCGCTTTTTGTCGAATTGTGGGGAAGACAAGGCGTCGGCAGACAGAAATACCGCGTATCCGCGTCGGCAAAGGCTCTGAAGAATGAGCGGATGCCGCACCTTGTCGATGGGAGGTCATCGCGCTCCGAAGTTGCTTTTTTCTATCGGAACGTCACTCCCGGTCGGAGTTTGTCGGAATGCTGATCCAAATCGTATTTGCCGTGCTTCTCTCCGTTCTCGCCGTGCAAGTGCTTTGCATCGTGCGGCGGTTCGGGAAGAAAACGCAGGCGCGAACAACCGAGAAAACGGTCTCCGTTCTCTTTGCCGTACTCGCTGTGACGGCATATGTCTACGATTACGACGCGATCGCCTCCGTCTACGATCTCGGCGCTATTGCCGGGGTCCGAACGGTGGGGACGGTGGGCGCCCTTCTTTTGACGTGGACGACAGTGGCGGCCGCGCTCTTCCTTCTTCTCTATCCTTTCTTCCGCAAGAGCTGCCCTTCAAGCGCAGTCCTTACCCTCCTTCCCCTCACCGTCTTTTTCTTCGACCTTATCTTTATGAGCGACTTTGTCGCCGCCTACACGGGACATGCCCTCTCGGAGGGGGTCACCGTCCGTTCCGCCCTGCTCTCCGCGGAAGTCGGCATGGGCTTCGGGATCTCCTGTTACTATTTCGCGGAGTCCGTCCGCACCTTCCGTACCTATAAAAAACAGCTCGGCTGGCTCGCTCTCGCCCTCGTCGGGATGATGATCTGCTCCGCGCCGAACTATATTTTCCAGCTTCTTCTCCGTCCCTCCTCCTTCGGCATGAAGGTGGACGATCTCAACCTTTGGCACCGTCTCTATATCTATCCCGCCCTCCTCATCCCCGTCGTTCTCTATTTCTTCCTCGGCGGAAAAGAGAAGGAGACCAAGCGTTTCATCCTCCTCTACTTCTCTTTGGGAGAGCTTTGGCAGTTCATGCTCTTCCAGAAGCTCCCCGATTTTTCGGGCATCTCCAAACTCGGCAACCTGCCCCTTCATCTGTGCAATACGGCGCTCTATGTTCTGCCGCTCTGTCTTGCGTTCAAGATGAAGAGGCTTTTCTATTTTACCTATTTTATCAACGTGTTCGGCGCCTTCGTCGCGCTCGCCATGCCCAATTACAGCATGGACGGCTTGGGCGGATCTCTCATCGTCTCGACGACCCTCCGCTTCTACCGCGAACACTACCAGGCGTTTTTCATGCCCCTTCTCGCGGTGGCGGCGGGGGTCTTCGAGCGCCCCAAACTCAAGCAATTCCTCTGGTCCCTCTTCGGGTTCGGCTGCTATTTCGTCCTCGTCCTCGTTCTCAACAGCTGGTTCTCCAACTATGCGACGGTGGACTACTTCTTCATCAACTCCGATTTCGTCGCCGATAAGCTCGGCACATGGGCGGAGCGCACGCGCGACTTCGTGTGGGAGTTCGATCTCGGCAGCGCGCACTTCCGTTTCTATCCCCTCTACCAAACGCTGTTCTTCCTCACCTACTGTCTTCTCGCGCTTGCCATGTGGTTCCTCTACGAGGTCGCCTACCGCAGCGTGGACGGGTGGAAGGACGTTGCCTACCGCAGAAAGAAAATCAGAATGGACGGTCTCGCCCGTGCGAGCCGCAAGTCTCATGAAGGAGGAGTGCCCATGCACAGCGAAAGCGCGCCGCTCTCGATCAGCGGCTTTTCCAAGCGCTACGGTCGGAGCAAGGTCTATGCCGCGCACGACGTCGATCTCGAGGTCCGCGGCGGGGAGATCTTCGGATTCCTCGGCCCGAACGGGGCGGGAAAGTCCACCATCATCAAGAGCATCGTGGGGATCCTCCCCGTCGAAGAGGGGACGATCTCCGTCTGCGGGTACGACGCGGCGAAGCAGAGCGTCCTTGCAAAGCGGCAGATAGGGTTCGTGCCCGATCACTACGCCCTCTACGAGCGCCTCACGGGGCGGGAATACGTCAACTATATCGCCGATCTCTATGAGATCCCCCAAAAGGAGAGGGACGAGCGCCTTGCGGAGTTCCTCGCGATCTTCGAGATGCAGACGGCGTTTGACGACCCCATCTACACATATTCGCACGGCATGAAGCAAAAAGTCGCCATCATGGCGGCCCTCGTTCACAACCCCAAGGTGTGGATCCTCGACGAGCCGCTCACGGGTCTCGACCCGAACAGCATCTATCAGGTGAAGGAGTGCATGCGCAAGCATGCGGCGGCGGGGAACGTCGTCTTCTTCTCGAGCCACCTCATCGAGGTCGTGGAGCGCATTTGCGACCGTATCGCCATCATCCGCAAGGGGCAGATCCAATGCGTGCGCAGCGTGGAGGAGATCGAGAAGGATTCCACCCTCGAGGAGTTCTACCTCGGCGTCATCGGGGAGGGGGAGGTCGTCCCCGTTCCCTATGAAAAGGCGGAAAGGGAAGAAAAGGAAGAAAGAAAGCCCAAGAAAACCAAGAAAGCAAAGGCGGAAAAGGCATGAGAAAAGGCGCGGCGGCCCGCTCTCCCGAGGCGAAGGGCACACAAACCCGCTCTCCCGAGGAGAAGGGCGCGAAAAAGGGAGGGGCTCTGCGGAGTCTTCGGATCCTCATCGGCATTCAGATGAGGAGCCTTATCGATCGCTCCTTCTTCAAGAGCAAGCGCGCCGTCCTCTTAAAGGCGGGCATAAGCGTCGTCCTCTTCGCGGCGGTGACGGCGGGCTTCTTCGCCTTCTTCAAAATTTCCGCCCTCCTCTCCGTGTTCTCTCTCGGGGCGGGGGTGCCCGAAACCGTCGTCACGTTCTTCTTCACCGTCATTCAAATCATGGCGACCCTCTCCTGCATGATCGGTTTAAGCCATGCCCTCTATAGGGGGACGGACAACGTCATCCTGCTCGTCCTTCCCGTCTCGCAGAGCCTCGTCTTCCTCTCCAAGCTCGCGGTGTACTATATCCGCGAACTCCGCAGGGGGCTGCTCCTCACCGTGCCTCTCTTCCTTGCTTACGGCATCGTGTGCGACGCGGTTTGGTTCTACTATCCGTGGATGCTCTTCTGCTTCCTGTTCGTAACGATGCTCCCCGTCGCGGCGGGGGCGGTGCTATCCATACCCGCCCACTATGTCCCGCGCGTGCTGTCCCGCGTGCCCGTCCTCAAGTATTCTCTCATCGCGGTGGCGGCGGCGGGGCTGATCGTCGGCGCATTCTACGTCGTGGGGCTTATCCCCGACAATATCAACCTCCTCGGGCAGTGGGGGAGCATCACCCGCTCGGTGCGCACCTTCCTTGCCACCTTCTGCACCGTCTTCTATCCTTGGGAGAGGATGACGTTCATGATGGTCGGCAGCAGTCTCATGATTGCCCGCAACCCCGTTGCGCCCATGGCGGCGGCGGTGTTCTTCGCGGTCCTCGGCGTCTCGGCGGTCCTCGTCGGCATCTCCTTCCTCACCGCCCGCAAGCTCTTTCTCCGCATGACGGCGGAGGCGGGGGAGACCTCTTCCTCCAAGCGCCGCGTAAAAAAGAACCGCGTGCATTCCCGCAGGACAAGTCCCTTTGCGGAGGATATTCTACGGAGCATACGGAGCGGCAAGGCGGCATGGCGGAGCGTGATAGAGTTCTGCATTCCCGCCCTCGTGCTGTTCGCCCTCAACCGCGTGTACGCCGCGATGAACACAAGCCTTGCGGGGCAGTCGATGACGGCGGCTTTCAACATTCTCGTGCTGCTCGTCACTGTCCTCACCGCAAACACCTTCCTTGCCCATGTCTACAGCAGGGACGGCAAGGCACGGGACCTTATCAAGACCCGTCCCGTCGATTTCCGCCTCCAGCTCTCGGCAAGGCTGCTGCTTCGCGGGGTGCTTTCCACCCTTGCGGCGGTGGCGGCGGCGATCGTCTACGGCGTCATCTCTTCGGCGACGTGGGGGCAGGCGCTGTGCTTTGCGGGCATGGCGGTATGCGTCAACCTCGCCCATGTGTTCTGGTGCGCGGAGATAGACGTCATGCACCCCGAGGAGAAGGATGCGAACGGCAACGAGGCGAAGGCAACGGTCTTTGCGGTGCTTCTCTCCGTTCTGTTTGCGGCGGGGTACTACCTCATCAGCGGCTCGAGCGGTGCGCTCTTAAAGCTCTTCCTCATTGCGGCGGCGTTCCTCGCCCTCCGCACCTTCCTCTACTTCGAGCGGGTGCGGCTCTATTTCGGGGAGGTGTGAGATGAAGAAAAGCTCCGTCATCATCGTCCTCATCACTTTCGTGCTGTCCGTCGTCCTCGTCGGCGTGTTCGGCATGAAGATGATCTCCTACAACACCCGCGTCTACATTCAGAAGATAACGCCCACCGGCGTCACCCTCTCCCGCACCGTATCGGGGGCGAAGATCGGCAGCGGCGAACGGGAGAACGAATACGTCCTCGTCCTGCCCTATTTCGAGGAGCTTAAGATCCGCATCGACTACGAGATCGACCCCGCCGATGCGACGGACGGCGTCGTCGAACTCACCGTGCCCGACCCTGCCGACCGCGAGACGGTGGAGACGGACGGTCTCAACATTCTCGCAAAGAAAAAGGGCAGCGCCCGTCTTCGCTACCGCGCAAAGGACGGCGGCGGGGCGGAGATCGTCGTTGTTCTGTATCTACGCGACCCCGATGTCTATTACGGTTTCATGTAAAAATCCCTCGCCGCAGATGCGGCGGTGAAGATAGAGTTATTGTATGATTGGAGGTAACAACACATGCACAAACACAAGGCAAGATGGATAGCGGTCTTTACGGCGGTCCTTCTCGCTCTCTCCTTATGCCTCACGGCGTGCGGCGGGAACGGTAAGAACCTGGGCGAACTGCTTGAGATCAAAATCAAAGCGAGCAGCATCAAATCGGCTTATTACGTCGGCGATACGTTCGATTACTCCGCAGTCAAGCTGATTGCCGTCTATGAGAAAGGAGACGAAGAACTGGCCGCTACCGACAAAGGCGTTGAACATACCGCCATTGATATGTCGAAAGAGGGCACGCAGCAACTCACCGTCACCTATAAAAAGAAGAGCGACACCGTGGATATCAATGTCGTCGAGAAGATCAATGCCGTCCTCAAGGGCTTGCAGTTCTCGGGCGGTAAGACGGTTTATGCCGTAAACGGCACGATCGATTACTCGCAGTTCAATCTCACCGCACTCTACTCCGTCGGCGAAGACCGTAAACTCACGGGCGATGCCGCGGGCGTCACCCATAACAATATCGATACGTCGTCCGAGGGCACCAAGGTTCTTACCTTCACCTATGCGGAGGGCGGGGTAAGCAAGTCCGCCTCCGTTGATATCATCATCGGTGCCGCACCCGCCACCAAAGTTCTCGTCGGTCTCGAAACAAAGTCAGTGGATACAGATCGTTCCGCCCTGTACGGTGAGATCATCGATTATTCCAAGTTCACTGTTGTACAGCACTATTCGGACGGCACGTCGGATAACACCCTCAAGGGCAATTCCGGCGGCGTCACCCATACGGAAATCAACACCCTCCGCACGGGCGAACAGGACCTCACGTTTACCTATAAGGGAAAGACGACCGCGCCCGTCGCTGTCAGCGTACTCGAGAGAGAATTGCTTCTCAGCCGCTTTGCTCTTCCCACGTTCTATTCGAACGCGATGGATATCAAGGACGACTCCGCGGGCACGGCGAGCGAAAACCGCGACAGCTTTATGAAGGGGTTTACGACCTATAAGGTCGGCAACAACAACGGCTTCGAATTCCAGCCCGACGGCACCGTCCTTCTCTCCGGCACGCAGGTAACCTCCGTTGTCGTGCTTACCACGTTCACCCTGCAGAAGCAAGCGGAAGACGGGGAGACCTTTGAAGACGTTGAGGATCCTTCCGTCTATGTGACAACCGATCCCCTCCGCCCCAATATGTATTTCTTCACGGACGCGGCGGCCGGCGAAGTCCTCAAGTTCACGATAAAGCCCGACGAAACGAGCTGCACGCTCGAAGATGATACCGCCACCTCCATTGAGGCGACTTTCGAAGTTGTGGACGGCTACAACGTCTACGACCAGACGGGGCTTTCCGTGTTCGATAATATCAACCCCAAGCATTGGAAGGAAGTGAAAGAGGCGGCGGGAACCCTCCGCTGGGACGATAAGCCCCTCGTCGAGTACAATATCGTCAAGAAGGATGACGCGAAATACGCCCCCGTCTCCAATATCGTTCTCCACAACGATATCATCATCGACCCCGACCAGCTCCCCGATAGCTTCTTCTGGCAGACGGGCGATGACTATTATTCCTCTTTGAACGCCTCCCTGCATCTCGACGGCGCAAATCTTCCTCCCAAAGTGAAAGATCATCTTAATGGCTCCTTGAAAGACGGGTTGAACGAGGCAACGGACAAAAACAATACAAGTTACTATCAATTCGATAATGATACGTCGGGCAACTTGAACGAGGAAGCGAAATTGAGCGTCAACATGCAGAAGGGGGTATATGCCTCCACGGGTACGGGCATCGTGGGCAACTTCCACGAAATTACCTACCTCCCGGAGGGCGCAAGACACAACCTCTACACCGTGTTCAGCGGCGGGGCGACGAGCGCCTTCCCGCTCTCCCACTGGTCCCTCTTCAAGTATGCGGATGCCGGCAAGAGCAGAATCGCAAATCTTGAAGTTCTCAACGGTGGCAAGCCCGTCATCTCCGACCTGCGTATCTTGGGGCAGTCCCCCCGTGTGCCCGACACGGACGGCGAACCTGCCCATCTCATGGCGTTCAATACTTGCATCACCGAGATCAACCTCGAGAACTGCATCATCTCCTGTCTCTTCGTCGCCGCGGTGACGGACGTTGAGGCGGACGTCAACGTCACAAACTGCAAGGTCTTCGATATCTACTCCAATATGTTCTACCTCTGGCGTTCTAACGTCAACGTCGAGAAGAGTATCCTGAAGGATGCGGGCGGCCCTCTGTTTATCCTCTGCGACAGCGATAGAAAGGAGTTTGCCTCCTCCTCCTTCCCGATCCCGATCGATAAAGACGCGGAAGGCCCCCATCTTGTGGTAGACAGTGATTCCGCACTTGAATCGCTGGCAGCGGGCAACGAATCGTGGTATAAACTGAATAAGGTCGACGCCATGTTCGGGCAGATCAAGGGCGGTTCCGGCAACGGACTTTGCGATGCGGCGAGAGGGTACCTCGGCCGTGAGACGATTGTAAAAAAGGATAACATCGATTTTATCAATGTAATCGCAGTCATCATTCCCGAGCCGGGTTCTCTTGCAACCAAGGCGTCGCAGTATAGCGGTAGCATTACCACCTCCGGGCAAGTGAAAGTCGGGAACGAGACTTTCAAGATGCACCCCGAAAAGCCGGAATGGGGCAGTTATAAAGAGGCTGCTCAGGCGGAGCCGGTCTTATATGCTTCAACCGCCCCCTATTTTATCAGCGAAGGCTTGATTGCAATTTACGGCGGAGAAACCATGAAGGGTATGCAGGCACAAGGTTTCGGTTTCGGCGATGTCATTGCTTCCTCGACGGGTACGCAAGAAGGAAACTGGGCATTCACGGTGCGGGAAACAGTGGCCGCATGGAGTAAAGTCACAAGTCCCTATCTCTTCATGATGATGCGCGCGAATGCCGACGTATCGTTGGCGTCGGGCCCGGCTGTTACCAACGTAACGCCTCGTATCGGTATTCTTGTCGGCAGCGTGACGACAGTGGCGAGAGCGTGAAAAGCGACGCGGACAGCATGACGACAACGACGTGGACGCTCATACGCCCAACACGTCACCCCGAGCGCAGTCGAGGGGTGACGCGGTAGAGCAGGGCGGCACGACGTTACACCGCGGCGCCCATACGCCGCACGAACATTCGCGGCTCCTCCATTCGGGGGAGCCGTTTCCGCGCCCGCCGCGCTCCCGCCCAACACGTCATCCCGAACCCCGCCGCGCCGCGACAGAGCGGCGCGGCGGGGTGAGGGACCTCATCCGAAAGGGGCGAGATTCCTCACGCGTCTTTGCCGCCCGCAATTTGCGGGCGGCAAAGACGGTTCGGAATGACGTACAAAAGAGCCTCGGCGGAGACGGGCGCGCCCCGCTTACTCCTTGGCTTCTCCTCGAGGAGAAGCTCCGCCGCGCCCTTTGCGGCGGTGATGAGGTGTATATAAATTGTTCACCACCTCATCCGTCTGCCGAAAACGGCAGACACCTTCCCCTCAAGGGGAAGGTAAGGGTCGGACACGCGGGCGCGTCGTCCGTTTCACCACCTCATCCGTCTGCCGAAAACGGCAGACACCTTCCCCTCAAGGGGAAGGCAAGGGTCGGGCGCGCCACTCCGCCCATACGTCACCCCGCCCCGCCCGCAGCTATGAATGTTATCGAAGGGCGGCACGAGCGCACAGCGCGAAGTAGCATAGTC
>CANRFW010000021.1 GCA_947630035.1 uncultured Clostridia bacterium
GTGCGGGCGGGACGACATGACGTGTGCGGGCGGGACGACATGACGTGTGCGGGCGGGACGACATGACGTGTGCGGGCGGGACGACATGACGTGTGCGGGCAGGACGACATGACGTGTGCGGGCGGGACGACATGACGTGTGCGGCCCCCCGCCCGCAAGCCGTATTTTTCGCGCAGGGTGAATTGTTCACAAAGTAACAAAAAAATTGCGAAAAAGAATGAAAAATAGGGGATAGAGAAGCATTTTTTCATCTGCCGAAAAAATATTTTTATAAATTTTTACAAAAGCCTTGACATTCGAACATTGTGTGTTATAATGACATTACAAAATATTAACGTTAACCTATTTTTGCGGACAAAATCCGCAAGGGGGTTGGGAGCGTCCCATGACCATTCACACGCCGCCGATGGGGTGGAACACCTGGAACACATTCGCAAAAGATATCAACGAAGACCTCATCCTGCGCTCCGCGGACGTTCTCGTCGAAACGGGGCTTGCGGCGGCGGAGTACAAGTATGTCGTGGTGGACGATTGCTGGTCCCTCCGCGAGCGGGATAAAAACGGTCACCTTGTTGCCGATCCCGAAAAGTTCCCCCACGGCATGAAGTATCTTGCGGACGAACTGCACCGCCGCGGCTTGAAGTTCGGCATGTACTCGTGCAGCGGCGCGCTCACCTGTGCGGAGTACCCGGGGAGTCTCAACCGCGAATACCTCGATGCGCGCACCTTTGCCCGCTGGGGGGTGGATCTTCTCAAATACGATTACTGTTTCCGTCCGCAGAGTCCCGACGGCGAGACGCTGTTCCGCCGCATGGGGCTGGCTCTTGCCAACAGCGGGCGGGATATTCTGTTCAGCGGGTGCAGCTGGGGCGCGGACGACACCCCCAAGTGGATCGGCACGACGGGTGCGGGCATGTGGCGTTCCACCCCCGATATTTTCGATTCCTTCGATTCGATCAAAGATCTCATCAAGCGGCAATACGGCATCCTTCCCTACGGCGGCGTGGGGTGTTTCAACGATATGGACATGCTCGTCGTGGGGATGCACGGCAAGGGGAATGTGGGTCTGAAGGGCTGTACGGACGATGAATACCGCCTGCACTTTGCCGCATGGTGCCTGCTCGCCTCCCCGCTCATGATCGGGTGCGACGTCCGCAACATGGATGAGACGACGTATGCGATCCTCACCAACAAACCCCTCCTCGCCATTTCGCAGGATACGCGCGGCAACCGCCCATATATCCGCCGTTTCTTCGATTGCGACGATCTGCCCATCGTCGTCCGCATTTTGGGGAACGGGGACGTGGCGCTCGGGCTTTTCAACATGACGGAGGGGAACGCCAACTTCTGGGTGCCTGCCGACGATTTGGGCGTGCCCGTGTTCAGCGGGAAGAAGCTCGTCGGCGAAGAGGTATACACGGGCAAGACCATCGAATCGCGCAACGGCGTCCTTCTCGACAAGGTCCCGCCGCATGCGTGCGCCGTGTATCGGCTGCGCGTCGTAAACGCAAAGTAACGGAAAATTTGCCAATGGGGTAGGAATATGCAAAAGGAAAGGGTGACGGTAAAGGATATTGCGCGCGAGGCGGGCGTTACGGCGCAGACCGTATCGCGCGTTTTCCGCAACCACGGATATCTCGCGGAGCCGACCAAGCAGAAGGTGCTTGCCGCCGCGAAGAAACTGAACTATGTGCCCAATCTCACGGCGATCTCCCTGCGCGTCGGGAACGCGAAGAGCATCGCCGTCGTGTTCGACGGGCTTCGGAACGTCTACTTCTCGGTCATGATCGACTATCTGTACCGCGAGGCGAACCGTCTCGGCTACTCGCTCATCACCGTCTTCCGCGCCTACGATCACGAGATCACGGAGGCGGTCTACCGCGACGTCCTCTCTTTGGGGGTTTCGGCGGTCGTCAGCTTCCTCGAAGCCGCGCCCGAACTCGGCGAGGCGGTGCGCCGCTACGGGGTGCCCGTGATGATCCTCGGCCGCCGCACCGATATCCCCGAACTCGACTATGTGATGACGGACGACGAAAAGGGCGGGCGGCTCGCCGCGGAGAAGCTCGTAAAAGACGGCTGCAAGCGCTTTTTGTACGTCGCCGAGGGCATGGGCATGACGTGCGTGCAAGACAGGCACAAGGGCTTTTCGGATGCTTTGAAGGAACACGGCTACACGGCGGAGGTCATCGACATGAACAGCGGCTTCCGGGAGGGGCTTGCCGCCCTCCGCGCCGAGGGCTTCGTGCCCGACGGCATCTTCTGCTTTTCGGACATGATCGCCTTTTCCGTCCTCTCGCAGATGAAAGGGGAGGAGTATGCCGATATTAAGGTAGTGGGGTACGACAATATCGAGGCGGAAGTCCCGTTCCCCACCGACCTAACCTCTGTCGGCGTGGACAAGGAGGCGTATACGCGGTTTGCGCTCGGAAAGCTCATCGAGAAGATCGAGAACGACCGTTCCGAGCTTCCCATCCGCGAGCGGTACGACGTATTTTTACATGAGGGCGAAACGGCATAGGCCGTTGTAAATAGAAAAGAAAGGGAGGAAATTATATGAAGAAAGGCAAACTGTGGCTCGGACTGTGTGTGGCATTGGCACTCGCGCTTTGCGGGATCTTTGCGGCATGCCGCGAAGACAAGCCGACGCCGCCGAACCCCGATGACAATGGGGGGGTACAACTACCGAGGTCTGGGACCTCAAACTCAACGGCGCGAAAGAACGCACGCTTGAGATCGACGAGACCATCACGGACCCCGTCACCGACGCCCTTTCGTGGACGGTGACAAAGGACGGCGAGCCCGTCACGACCGAGCCGGTCGAAGTCAAATTCGAGGGCGACGCGGTCACTTACGACAAAACAACGCAGACCGTGACGGCGGTAAAAGTCGGCACGGCAAAGGCAACGATCACGCTTACGGGGCACACCGACGTGCTTCCTATAAGCGTGACTTATCGTGTCGTCGACTATTTCTTCTCGCAGACGGTCGTCCGCGGCGAAGTTTCGGGCGAGAGCAACGGCAGGGTGCAGATCTACAGCGGGCAGTCCACCCTCGTTGCGGAGCGTGCGGCAACCTCTTGGGTGTTCCGCGTCAAGCTCCTCCCCACCGACTACACGGGCACACAGGCGATCGGCGTGGGTTCCTTCCTCGATTCGGGGGACCACGCCCTTTGGTTTGCCCTTCAGAACGAGGACGGGCTGGCAGACGGCAAGTTCAGCGTTTACAGCAAAGATTTCTATGCGGGGTGGCCGGGCACGGACCGTATGCCCGAAGGCTACCATAACCGCGCTTTCGATTTGAACGGAGGGATCTCCTGCGAGATCATCCGCAGCGGCAACAACTATTATTACAGCATCGATAAGTTCTACGGCGAATACACCGCCGAAGAAGTCGAGGCCACCTATCCCGGCGTCTTCTCGCAGGAGCAGAGCGTCACGGTCACCGACTACTCCGTTTCCTATGACGAAACGAAGGTGCAGGAGGCCGTCGCCGCCTATGCGACGAAGGGCGTCGCTTCCGTCGCCATCCAGGAGACGAGAGCGGTGCGCCTCTTGAAGGGCGCGGAGCAGAAGTACACCGCGAAGTGCTATCCCGCCGACAAGAGCGCGGGCACGGAGATCGAGTGGTCTCTCGACAAGAGCGGCATGACCGCGGGCCAGGCGCAAACGACGATCGGCGCGGACGGCACCCTGAAACTCGCCGAAGACGCGGCGGGCAAGGTGGAAGTCATCTGCACGGCGGGGGACGCAAGGGATTCGCTCACGGTCACCATCATCTCCGAGACGGAGGATAAGTCGAACGACCGGCTCTCCGTGACGGGCGGCGTGCTTCTCGAGCAGAGCGGCGATATCGTCTTCCCCGACTATATGGCGATGACGAACGGCGTCGGCGACGAGCAGCGCTATGATAATCTCGGCTACGGCGCGATCCTCAACCAAAAGGTAACGGGCAACTTCTCCGTGGAGTTCACCGTCTCCGACTATGTTGCCTACACCGCAACCCCCAAGCTCATGATCTCCCTCGGCGGAGACCACAACCAGTTCTACGTCGTCTACCGTACCGACGGCACGGGACGCATCGAGACGTATACCCGCCATGTCTATGATAACGCGGTCTACGACAACGACTGGGTGAACAGCGATAACTTTACGAATTTCGACGCGAAGCAGTCCCACACCTTCAAAATCGAAGTCACGAACGGCATCTACCGCGTGACGATGGACGGGACCGCGCTCGCTTTCAAGACGAACAGCGGGTCGCGCGAATCCACCCTTGTGCGTAGCTACGAACATTGCACTGCGGAACTTCCCATCCGCATTGCGACGAACGGCGTCTCGGCGCGCGTCAGCAACATTACGGTGCAGAGCGGAGCGCCCCTTGCCGACTACTTCCACTTCGGCAACGCGCGTGCGATAGCAGGCGGCGTTGAGATGCAGTGCTACGACGGCAGTTCCGACGGCTTGGCTTGGGCGCAGGCACGCACCCGCGTCGTCCGCACGGCGGCAAACCGCACGGATAATTGCAACCTCACGATGAACATTACGTTCAGCGCGGCAATGCACGACGGCAAGGCGATCGTCCTCCTCGGGAATACGCAGGAACTCCACTTCTGCAACAAGATCGCTGCAAGCGGGGGGATCCAATTGCAGCTTGTAGACGGCTCCTCTTTCGGCGCGACGTACAACGTACCCTACACGGCAGGCGGAGACGGCACCGTCACGCTTGCCCTCCGCATCGAGCGGAACGGGAACAAGAACCGCATCATCGTGAACGGCGCGGAGATCTGCGAGACGGACTATGCGTTCGGCGCACACCTCCAATTCTCCGTGTTCAACATGCGCAGCGACGAAAACTCCGTCACCGTGAAGTTCACCGATATCGTGTTCGGCGACTACGAGGCGAGCAAGGTTTACACGATAGAGAACCTCGCGAAGGCCGTCACCCTCTCCGTGAACGCGCAGGCCGAGGTCACCTTCACGGTGAACTGCAACGGCAACCCCATGTCCGACGGCGACTACACCGTTGAGGTGACGACGGAGGACGGGAAGTTTATTTCCTACGACGAGAGCAGCAAGAAGGTCACGGCGCTTTCGGAGGGCGAGGCGACCCTCACGATCACCGTCAAAGTGGATGGCGAGGCCGTCTGCACGGCGACCGTAACCTACACCATTACGGCGCGCGAGACCTTGACGGAGGACGAGAATTGGACGGTGAAGGGCGGCGTCGTGCTGTATAAAGACGACAAATCCATCGAGTTCCCCGAAGGAAACCGCAACACAAACGGTGTCGGCGACGAGAACGGCGAACATAATTACACGGACAACGACTACTCCGCCAACTACAGGAAGACCGTAAAGGGCGACTTCTCCATCGAATTTACCGTGGAGAACTACAAGACGACGGCACAATACCCCAAGCTCATGATCTCGCTCGGCGGCACGAACAACCAGTTCTACGTCGTCTACGGCCGCTTGGGAAGGATCAACCGCATTGAGAGTTTCACCGAATCCCTTTCGGGAAAGGCTTGGTACGGCGGCGGGTGGGTCAACAGCGTGGAGTTCGACAGCTTCGACGTCAACGCTTCGCACACCTTCAAGATCGAAGTGAAGGGCGGCATCTACTCGGTTTCGGTGGACGGCAAGCCGCTCACCTTCCACGAGGGCGAAAATGCGGGAGCCGTGCGCACGCCCGTTCGCAAACTCGCCGATTACAACGCCGAACTTCCCATCCGTATCTCGACGAACGGCGTCTCCTGCACGGTTCGCGATATCAAGATCGAAACGACCCCGACGACCGTTCCCGCGTACTTCGGCTACGGCGAGAAAGCGCAGACGGCAAGCGACTCCGTCACCATGCAGTTCACCGCGGATTCCTTGGGCGACGGCTGGGATCAGGCGCGCAACCGCGTCGTCCGCACGGAACCCATCCCCGAGGGCGACTTCACCCTTACGTTGAACCTTGTGTTCAGCGCGGCGATGGAGGACTGCAAGGCGATCGTCAACCTCGGCGGCAGCAAGGAATTCCACTTCTGCAATAAGATCAAGACGGGGCAGCTCTATCTCGAACTCGTCAATATGAACGGTGAGTATGTCGCTTGGGGCGGTCAGACGGACCACAACATTCCCTATGAGGCGGGCGAAGACGGCACCTACACCGTCGAACTCCGTATCGAGCGGAATGGGAACGAAAACCGTATCATCGCGAACGGCGTAGAACTCTGCCGTCCCGACTATGCAATCGGCTCCTACCTCCGCTTCTCCGTGTTCAACACAAACGGGAACGATGCTTCCGCCACCGTGAAGTTTACCGATATCACGTTCGGCGACTACGAGGTGTACAATATTTACACCGTCGAGAACCTCAACACGCACATTACGCTCACCGCCGGGAAAGAGCAGGAACTCAACTATGAGGTCCACCTCAACGGCAACAAGATCTCCGAGGGCTACACCGCCGAAATCAAGACGGAGGACAAGGGCTTTGTCTCCTATGCGGACGGCAAACTCAAGGGAGAGAAGGAGGGCACCGAGAATGTGACGCTCACCGTGAAAGTGGGGGAGAAAGTCGTCTGCACGGCGGTCATCGAAGTCGTCGTCAGTGCGCGTCCCACGGCAACGGAGAACGCCGATTGGACGGTGAAAGTCGGTGATCAAGGCGGAATTACGCTCTATACCGATGATAACTCCTTTGAGTTCACCACCATGAAGGACGGCGTCGTCAGTGAGACCGACTATGTGGAAGCGGATTACTCCGTCAACTACAAGCACAAAGTGATCGGCGACTTCTCCATTGAGTTTACCGTGAAGAACTACACGGCGAAAGCGCAGTTCCCCAAACTCATGGTTTCTCTCGGCGGTTTGAACAATCAGTTCTACGTCGTCTACAACCGCGATGGGCACGTCAACCGCATTGAGACGCTTACGAAGTCCGTCAACGCGGGCAAGGAAATGTGTTGGGACGGCAGCTGGCTCAGCTCCGACGAGTTCGAAGGCGGCTTCGATACGCAAGCGGACCACACCTACAAGATCGCAGTCGTACAGGGGATCTACCATATCTATCTCGACAATCAGGAATTGACGAGGTTCCATTTGGATAACAGCGATGATATGCGTACTCTCATCCGCCGCTATGAGGATTGGTCTACCGAACAGCCCGTCCGCTTTGCGACGAAGGGAGCCACCTGCACGGTGACCGATATCAAAGTGACGAACGGCTCGATCGAGGACGTGACGAAGAACAAGTTCTTCACCTTCACGAAGGGCGCTTCGAACCTCACCGAAAACGGCTTCACAATGGCGTTTGAAGTCCATGGCTTTGATGCAAATGACAAATGCCAGAACAAGGTATTCTATACGGGAACGTTGTCCGAGAATTTCACGCTGGAATACACGCTCAAATTCTCCGAGGATATGACGGACTCCAAGTGGATGACGGTCATCGGCGGATACACGTTCGGTATCGAAAACAAGATCAAAGGCTCTGCGGCGAAGTTGAATTTCATTCTGAACGGCGCAGGAGCCGATTGGGGCGATTGTCCGATTACCGTTGACAAAACGGACACCTATACCGTAAAAATCACCCGTGCAGACGGGCAGATGAAGTTCTTCGTCAACGATACGGAGGTAAAGAGCGCTGCCGCGAACGACGCCACCGCACTCGCCTTTTGGACGTTCAACGGCAACGAAAACGCAGGCGAGGCGAGCGTCACGGCGACCGTCTCCAACCTCACCATTTCGTAACGCACGGCAAACGGAGGTTTCATGAAAAAAGTATTCACCATTCTGTGTTCGTTCGTACTCGCGTTTGCCCTTCTTCTCGCGGGGTGCGGGAGCGATCCCGTCCCCGCGGGGGATCCCCTCCTGCGCCTCCGCAGCGAAACGGAGCAGGCATTAAAGGTGGGGGAGGGCATGACGATCGTCTACACCACCGCCAATACCAAGGAGGGTGTTACCTTTGTTTCGTCCGATAAAGAGGTCATAACCGTCGATGAATACGGCTCGGTCGAGGCGGTCGGCGTGGGCGAAGCGGACGTCACGGTCGCCCTCAAAGAGGCGCCCTCCGTCTCCCAAAAGATCCATTTCAAGGTTACGCGCAACTTCTTCATGCAGGAGAACAGGTACAGGAACGGCACCATCGATTTCACGAACGCCGAAACGGGCGGCACCGTCTCCATTAACGACGGGCAGGCGCAGCTCCTCGTGAACTCCGCGGGGCAGTCGTGGTTCTTCGGGTGCCACTTGAAGCGCACGGGCTTTACGAACGGCGATACGTGGGGCAGGTGGGGCGTCGGCTCCTTCCTCGTGAATGCGGCGACCCCCATCGGCGAAGTCATGCTCTGGGCGGGCTTCATGAACAGGGACGCAGATGCGAACAGCTGTGTTCCCTATTACGGCGGCTGGCGCACGACGGGCGGCGCGCAGGAGAAGGAAGTCGAACTCACGGCTTCTCCCATTGCGATGAACGCGGAAGCGGACGTCACCATCATCCGCCTCGGCACCAAGCACTATGTCATTTTCGAATGCGGCGGCGAAGTCGTGAAGACGGTCATCGATATCGAAAAGTTTGCAGACAAGGATACCTTCCCGGGCGTGTTCGGGCAGAACCAGATCATCGAGGTCTCCGATTACGATGCGTCCAACGATCCCGAGAAGGTCCTCGCCGCGCTCGACACCTTCCAGCTTGCGGAGGAGATCGAGGTCAACGGGCTTGACGCCCGCCTCATCGCGGGCAGGGAATACGACCTCACGGCATCCGTCTTCCCCGCGATCACCGTCAACAAAAATGCAACATGGGGTATGGAAACCGCGAAGGAGGGGGTCACCCTCACCCCCGCGGGGCACCTCACGATCGCCGCGAATGTCAGCGGGGAGATCACCGTGCGCGTCACGGCGCAGTCGGGCGAAAACGTCACGAACACCCGCACCTTCACCGTCGTAGCCCCGCCCGCCTCTTCCTCGTCTCTCTTTGAGACGGAGATGCACATCGGCGAGAGCGGGAACCTTCAAACGGAGGGGACGACGGCGACCTTCTCCGCGGGAGAAAATTATCTTCCTTTGAAGGCGAGCGGGGAGAAGTGGTACGTCTCGGCGACGGTGCGGGGCGCCGAGCAGAAAGACGGCGTGCGCGCGGGCTTCCTGAGTGCGGCGGCGGGCTACACGAAGTACTTCCGCTACGGCCTTGCGGGCAGCGGCGGCGCGGCGCGCCATGCCGAATACGGCGAGGGGTACGGGGAGACCTTCACCCTCAACTACGCCGCAAACGGCGATACGGCGCACGGCTTTGCGAGCGTCAACACGATCGGCCTTTTGAAGGACGGCGCCTCCTGCTACTTCTTCGCGAACGGCAAGCTCATAGCGAGGCGGGAAGCGGCGTTTGCGGGCGAGACCTTCCCCGTCCTCTATGCGGAGGGCTGCGGCGTGACCTTCTCGGAAGTCACCGTCAAAACGGGCGCGGAGGCGGATGCGGTCCTCGAAGGGCACACCTTCTTTGTGGGCGGCTACGTCACCAAGGCGGAGAACGTCTACACCCTTTCGAGCGAGGACTTCGGCGAGGCGAACAACATGAACTGGCCGCCCGATAACGACTATGTGAACGGGCTGAAGTACGCCGAGGCGATCAAGGGGGACTACACCGTGGAATTCACGATGTCCGCCATCGTTCCCTACGGCAGCACTTACGACGGGAAGGTCCTCGTCTACCTCAAGAGCGAACGGGTGACGGCGTCCATCCAATTCATCGTCAAGGGCAACTTCGCTTACCCCGAGACCTACCTCTGCATCAACCTCGACGACAATACGTGGGAGGAGTACAGACTTCCCGAAGGCATCGATCTTCTCTCGGGAGAAACGCAGGTGAAGATCGTCAAGAACGCGTCGGGCGCGGAGCTTTGGCTCAACAATGCGAAAATAACGGAGCTGAAGACCAAGTCGGGCGAAACGCGCGAGGCGGACGTCCTCATGCGCAACAACGGCTATTGGGGCTTGAATACCGCCTGCACGCCCGGCATCGGGTCGTTCAAGTGCGGCGTGACGATCAAGGACCCCGTCATCACGAAAAATTAAGGAGGAAGCATGAAAAGATCGGCAGCGACGATTCTCGCACTTGCATGCGCGTCCGTGTGTACGCTCGCCGCGTGCGCTCCCGAGACGCCCGAAGGGGGCGGCTCGGCGGACGGAACGATCGGGTACGAGACCTATACGCAATCGACCGTGCAGTTTACCGATAACGCTTCGGCGGGCGAGTATAACCACGAACTCTACTACCGCAACGACCTCACCCGCGACATGGGGGACCCCATGGTCGTCTACGAAGACGGGTATTTCTATGCCTACGGCACTCGCGGGGGACTTGGCTTCAACTGCTACCGCTCCTCCGACCTTGCGACGTGGGAAGACCTCGGCGTAGTCTTTTCGGGAAAGGCGGCGGCGGGGGCGACGGAGACGAGCCTCTGGGCGCCCGATTTGCAGAAGATCGGCGAAAAGTGGTATCTCTATTACACCGTCAACCTCAACTATCCCACGGGCAACACCGAGCCGAGCTACTGCCAGATCGGCGTCGCCACGGGGGACAGCCCGCAAGGCCCGTTCACGCAGGTGTTCGATCCCTCCATCGCGGAGAAGACGCTCGCCAACACCCCCTTCAAGGAGATGAAGGGCAGCACGGTCCTCGATCAGAATATCTTCGAGGACGACGACGGCAAGCTCTACATGTATTTCAGCTACGACTGCTCCAAAAATCCCTATAAGCCCGAGCAGTACGAGAACAACGCGGAGATCTGGGGGGTGGAACTCGAAAGTCCCACCGAGTGGAAGATCGAGACCCTCACGCGGCTCATCCGCCCGGGATATAAGAAGGTGGACGACCAAATTCCCCTCATCGAGTGGGAGAACTGGTCCCCCTCCTTCGGGAACGGGTTCGAGTGCGCCGAGGGGCCGTACATGGTCAAGCACGGCGAAAAATACTACCTCACCTATTGCGCAAACAGTTTTGTCGACGTCGAGTACGCGGTGGGGTACGCCGTGGGGGACACCCCGTTCGGTCCCTTCGAAAAGCCCAACGGGAGCTACCTCGAGAACATGCTCCTCGGCGTCCCCGGGGACACGGGCACCTATGTCAACACCCGCTACAAGGGCTTTATGACGGGCACGGGGCACGCCTCCGTCGTGGAGGTGGGCGGCGAGCTTCTGTTCGCCTACCATGCCCACATGGCGCGGGAGTGGAACAAGGATCTGGAACACGGGAATTGGCGCGCCCTCGCCTTCGACTATCTCTACTTCGATGAGAGCGGCAAGCCGTACACCAACGGCCCCACATGGTCGCTCACCCGTCTTCCCGCCGCCGTCAGCCATTACAGCAACCTCGCGCCTCTTGCAACGGTGCGTGCGGAGGGGACGGATATCAAGTATCTCACGGACAACTTCACCAACCGCGCGATCAAGACGGCGGAAGTTGCGCGGGAGACGGCGTTCAAGGCGGGCAAGCACAGCGTCGAGCTGAAATTCGAAAGCCCCGTGCGGGTGAGAGCCGTCAATATCTTCAACTCTTACGATTACGACAAGCGCATAGACGGCATTATGCAGATCGACTTCGGCAACCATAAGGGCGTGACGGGGATCTCTTTCAACCAAAATTATCTCAACGCCGACCAGACGTTCATCTACCCGCACGCCGCCTTCAATGTGGAACTTGAAAACGACGTCATTACCGCTCGCATCGTCATCACCTTTGACGGCACGCGGGAATTTGCGATCGGAGAAATCGAAATTTTAGGGAGGACGATGTCATGAAAAGGGGCAAACTTTTACGAAACGCGATCTGCATGGGGCTTGCCGCGGCCTTTGCCGCGGGGGTAGCCGCGGGGTGCGCGGGCGGTCCGGGCACCGTGCAGGACGATCTCAAGTTCGATGAATTCGGCGACCCCGTCTTCGAAAACGTCGAACTCAAAGTGTGGTCGGTCGTCGGCGATCCCGACGATACCTATCTCGACAAAGTCAACAACATGTTCAACGACTACTACCGCGAGAACGGGCTGCAGGCGAAGATCACCCCCATTGTGAACGGTGACTTCTACAAGCAGGTCGCAAACACCATCAACGCCGACCCCCGCAACGCACCCGACGTCATCATCCTCCACAGCGAGCGCCTCTCCAAGCTCGCACAGGACAACGTCATCGTGCCTCTCGATGAATACTTCGATGCGGCGAAGGCGGACTTCGATGCGGAGAACTATCTCTCCAACGTCATCGGCGAATGCTATTATAAGGACAAGCTGTACGGCGTCCCGCTCGATGTCCATGCGGGGGTCTGGTACGTCCGCTCGGATATCCTCGAGAAGAACGGGCTGGAGAAACCTTCCACCCTCACCGAATTCGTGGACGTGTGCAACTCCCTCATCAAAAAATACAAAGAGGGGACCCTTTGGCACCGTGCGATGGACAAGACCAACGAGGCCGCCTGCGAGTGGACGCAGAACAAGACCTACGGCGACGACTACTTCCCCGTCGTCATGAGTAAGGACGGCGGCATCGAGCAGGGGTGGATCCCGCAGACGGCAGTCTTCCAGAACGGAGGGAAACTTACCGATAACAAGGGCTATCCCGCATGGAACACCGAGGGCCTCAAAAACGTCATGCAAATGTTCCGCAACTGGCAGACGGGCGAGGGCGACTTCAAGGGAAAGGCCTACGAGGGCAAGTTCGTAAGCGGGAAAGACGATACCAACACCGTCTGGTCCAAGCTCGCGAGCGGCGAGGCCGTCTTCAGCTGCGAGGGGCCTTGGTGGATCGAACAGCGTCTCAACGAGTATGAGAGTATTCTCGGCGAAAAGACGGACGAGAAGGGCGAAACCTATGCCCCCCTCGATATCCTCAACATGTCCAAACTCTATGCGCTCGACGAGAGCGCGGAGTGCGCGGGGCAGATCTACGGCGTGGGGCACTGCTTCTCCGTCTGCCGCACGGTGACGAGCAAGACGAAGCGCGTCGCCGCCGCCCTCTATGCGCAGTACATGACGGAGCATGCCGTCGACTACATGCAGGGCGGCCATCTTCCCGCATGCAAGGCCATTCTCTCCTCCGAGCAGTATAAGGCGAAGCCCTTCTATAACAGGTACCTGAAGGAATTCGGCGATCCCGAAAACTTCGTGATGCTCGGCAATACGCCCCACTACAGCGCCGTTTACGAGGGATTGAAGAATATCTATTCCGACGTGTTCAACCCCAACTTCGCAAGCCGCACGGTGGAGCAGATCGTCGAAACGCGCTATAACAATGCTTTGAGTTATATCCGCGCCGAGGAGGCACTGTAAGTGGCCCGCATGACCACGGCGAGCGAATATGCGCTGAAGCGGAGCAAGAGGAAGCAGTTCTTCAAGAACTACGGCATGGTCCTTCTGTTTCTCGGCCCCTTCCTCTTTTTCTTCGGGCTGTTCTGCATCTTCCCGCTCTTTTACGGCATCGTCATGTCGCTGATGAAGTATTCCATCTCCGACCCGACGCAGAACGCATGGCGGGGGCTTGCCAACTTCTGGAAGATCCTCGCCGACAGCAACAGCGTGTACAACAGCGACTTCTGGTACTCCATGAAGAACACGGTGCTGTTCGCGCTCATTCTCGTGCCGCTCGCCGTCATCGTGCCGCTCATCGCCGCGATCCTCGTCAACAGCGAGCCGCGCGGGTATAAGATATTCCGCGCACTCATCTACTTCCCCGCGATCCTTCCCGTCTCCGCGAGCGGCGTCATCTTCATCGCGCTGTTCGGCACCAATTTCGGGTATGTGAACCAGTGGATCGGCGAGACCGTGGCATGGCTCGACAAGACGACTTCGGCGTGGTTCGTCATCATTCTCCTCTGTCTGTGGGGAGGATGGGGCGGCAACTTCATCATCCTGAGTGCGGGGCTGAAAAACGTCGACAAGAGTCTGTACGAGGCGGCGAGCGTAGACGGGTGCAGCAGGTGGCGGCGCGCATTCGCCGTGACCCTCCCCGCCATCAAGCCGCAGCTCATCGTCTGCCTTTTCACGACCATCATCGGCTATTTCGGCCTCTACGGGCAGGTCTACGTCCTCACGAACGGAGGCCCCGCCAATCCCGACAGGATCCCCGGCTCGACCGCGACCATCATGTGGTATTTGCAGTCGCTCATGAATTCCGACCAATACGACGTCTACGGCATGGTCAGCGCAATGGGGCTTACCCTCGGGTTCATCATCGGGTGCATTACGGGACTGCAGCTCTTTCTGACGCGGGAACGCAAGAGCGGGACAAAGCTCGCCAAAGAGTTTGCGGCCTACAGGAAGGACAAAGAACGGGAAACCCTTATCGGGACGGAGCCTGCGGAAGCGGGTAGCGCGGAAGAAGGCGGAGGAGGCGGAGCATGAACAAGATCTTGCTTGCGGCGATCATCGTGATCGTCACCGTCTGCGTTTCCATGGTCGTGCTGGATTTCGTCGTGGTGGGGCTGAAAAAGAGGAAGGCGCTCGGCGAGGGGAGGCTGGCGAGGTATCTCTCCAAGAACCTCTTCCGCCTCAACGCATTCGTGTTTCTGCTCCTCTTCTGCATCATATGGCTCGTGCCCATCGTGATCGGGGTCATCGGCTCGTTCACGTCGCAGTACACCTTTGAAAACCACCCGGGGCAGCTCATTCCCTCCGACGGGTTCACCTTCGACAACTATATCGCCCTGTTCAGCAAATACGATACGGACGGGACCCGTTTCCCCGTGGAGCGCTGGATCCTCAACAGCTTCATCGTCTCCACCGTCTCCACCGTCCTCTATCTCACCATCGCGGGGTTCGCGGCATACGCATTTGTCTTCATGAAGTTCCGCGGGCGCAATCTCGTCTTCTACATTCTCATCTTCACGATGGTGATCCCCGGGATCGCTACGATGACGGCACAGCTCGCGAATATCGCCAACCTCGGCATTTCGCGCTCTCTTCTCGCCCTCATCCTGCCCTCCCTCGGCGGTGTGGGGGGACTGTATCTCATCCGCCAATTCTTTTTGGGGATCCCGCAGGATCTCATCGAATCGGCGCGGATAGACGGTTCGAGCAATTTCCGCATCTTTATTAAGATCGTCCTTCCGCTCGCCAAGTCCGTCTTCCTCGTGCAGGGGCTGTTCTGCTTCATGGGCGCATGGAACGATCTTCTGTGGCCGCAGGTCATCCTCGGCACGGCGGATAAATCGCTCTGGACGCTGCAGGTCGGCATTGCCTATATCGCGAGCAGCAAGACGGCGAACAGCATCGGCATCAACCTCGCGAGCGCCATCGTGAGTGCCGTGCCCATTCTCATTCTCTATATCTTTACGCAAAACAAGATCATCGAAGGGGTCGCCGCGACGGGCGTCAAAGGGTGAGAGCCATGGAAAACAACATTACAGTGAGTGAAGCGAGACAGCAATACCGCGAGAACGGGGGAAGGGTCATGGGGGAGGAGAGCGGCTTCGTCGTCCTCCGCAAGATCAACAAGGTGTACGATAACCGCGTTCAGGCGGTGTACGACTTCGATCTCTCCATCGATAAGAACGAGTTCATCGTCCTCGTCGGCCCCTCGGGGTGCGGCAAGTCCACGACCCTCCGCATGATCGCGGGGCTTGAGGAGATCACCTCGGGCTATCTCTATATCGACGGCGTCCTCGCAAACCACCTCGAGAGCAAGGACAGGGATATCGCAATGGTCTTCCAGAGCTACGCGCTCTACCCCAATATGACGGTGTACGACAACATCGGCTTCGGGCTTGCCGTGCGGCATATTCCCAAGGAGGAGATCAAGCGCCGTGTCTTCGAGGCGGCGGAGATCCTCGACCTCGGTTCCTATCTCGACCGCCGTCCCCGCGAGCTTTCGGGCGGGCAGATGCAGCGCGTCGCCCTCGGGAGAGCCATCGTGCGGGACGCCAAGCTCTTCCTCATGGACGAGCCGCTCTCCAACCTCGATGCAAAGCTCCGCGTGCAGATGCGCAGCGAGATCGTAAAACTGCACAAGCGCATCTCCGCCACGACGGTGTACGTCACCCACGACCAGACGGAGGCCATGACGATGGCAGACCGCATCGTCGTGATGAACGGCGGGTTCGTCCAACAGGTGGGCACGCCCTCCGAAATTTACAACGAACCCGCGAACGTCTTCGTCGCCACCTTCATCGGCAGCCCGCCCATGAATATGCTGCGCGTCTGCATGACGAACGGGACCATCCCGAACGGGAAGGAAGACGTACCCCTTCCCGATGGCTCGGAGGGGGCCTTCCGCGCCTTCCTTTCGGAGCGGCTCGCGGAGTTTACCGCACTTTCGGAGAACTGCCTTGCGCTCGGCGGATTGCGGGAGCGGGCGGCGGCATTGGAGAGCGGGATACGCACGGCGGATGAGACCGAAGCGCAAGCATTGTGCAAGGCGCTCTCCGCACTCGGGGAGAGAGAGCCGGACTTCCGTCTTGCGGAAGGGGCGGCGGAGCTTTCGGAGGCGTTCGCGCGCGGGGATCGCCGTACGGCGAAAAAGGTTTTGCGCAACCTCAAAAAGCAGCTCGACGAGGCGGACTTCACGGTCGCCGCACGGCTCAAACAGGTCAATTCGGCGGAGGCGTTCCTCAAAAAGGAAGAGACGGCTCCCGAAGGCAAGAAGAAGCGCCGCGCCGAGAAACACGACCTCCACGCCGAGAATCTCCAGAAGCTCGAAAAGTATCTTGCCGCCTACAGGGAGGCGAAGGAGAAGGGGGAACTCTTCGTCGGCGTCCGCCCCGAACATATCCGCCTCTGCGAAGAGGGGGAGAAGGGGGATTCCTTTACCGCCGTCGCCGATTTCGTCGAACTGCTCGGGAGCGAGCTGTGCGTCTACTTTAACGCGTTCGGCGGCAGGCTCATCTGCAAACTCGATGCGGGCAAACTCATCCGCATGGGGGACGAGGTGCGTTTCCGCTTTGTGACGGACAAGCTCAAACTGTTCGACTGCGTCGGCGGCATGCGCATCAAATAGGGAGGAAAGGCCATGAAAAAGAGGATATGGGCGGCGGGATTTGCCGCGGTCATGCTGCTGTCTCTCGCGGGTTGCGGGGAGACCCCCGTACCGCCCCCCGACGGCGGAGGGACAGAGAAACTCACGCTCGGGATAGCCGACGTCACCGCGTGGCTCGGCTGCGCCGCATCCGACTTTGTGCCCGTGTGGTCGGACGAAAGCCGCGCGGAGGAGTTGACATATTCCTTCGATGAGAGTAAAATTTCACTGTCGCCCGAGACGAGAACGGTCACGGCGCTCGAAGCGGGCAAATGGCAGGTCACCGCAACGTCCGCATCGTGTACCGCGGAATTTTACGTGGACTGCAAGGAGATCGAGATGGATATCGCGGAAAAGTGGAGGAGCGACGTCGAGGGCTGGCACCCCGATTGGCCGAGCAGGATAGAGGGATTCAAGAAGCTCTGGACGGCGAACGGCACGGAGAACACCACCCTCTTTGCGGGCGACAGCTTCTTCGATGCGAGCGGCTTTTGGACGGATTTTTACAGGACTTACACGGGCAAGGACGCCCTCTGCTTCGGGATCGGCTCGACGCACTCCTATAATTGGGAATACCTCGCCGACGCGCTTCTGAAGGATATGACCCCCCGCAACCTCGTCATGCACATCGGCACGAACAACGTGTACGATCAGGGCGACACCGCGGAGATGGCGACGGAGGCTTTGCAGCGCATGTTCACCGTCTTGCACGGCCGTCTCCCCGATACCCGTATCTGGTGGTTCACGATCACCCAGCGCAGTTACGACGAGATGAGGCAGTTCGAGGTATCCCGCGTCAACGAGGCCATGATCGAATGGTGCAAGGGGAGGAGCTGGATCACCTGTATCGATACCTCGCCCAAGATCACCTACGATATGCTGAAAGACAGCATCCACCCCAAGCTCGAATACTACAGCGTGTTCGTCGAGGCCTTGGAGGAGGCGGGGATTGAGATCGCATCCCAAGAAATTTAACGGGGGGAAACCGTACAAGACCCCGTTCAAAAAAATATCCACCGGATGAGACGGTGGATATTTTTGCTACATGGGGTGGGATTTTTCAGCCGCGGTAGGTCGGGACGAGCCTTTTCAGCACGGGGCGCACGTCCCCTCCCGCGTCGCAGACGCTCCGCAGCTCTTCGAGTGCGGCTTCAAATTCACCGCGGTCGAAGGGGATAGGGGGCGCTACGCAGATCTTCCCGTGTTCGGTCATCCGCAGCCCCTCCTCCCCCGTAAGCCTCTCCTCGGAGAGCTTCTCCCCGGAGCGCAGACCCGTATAGCAAATTGCTATCTTCTTGCCCGAGCGGGCAATGCAATCTCTCGCGAGGTCGGCGATCTTCACGGGTTCCCCCATATCTAAAACGAAAATCTCCCCCGTCCGCGCGTATGCGCCCGCGCAGAGGACAAGCCCCGCCGCCTCCTCCGCCGTCATAAAGTAGCGCACGGCGTCGTGGTGGGTGACGGTCACAGGCCCTCCCTCCGCGATCTGCTGTTCGAAAATGGGCAGCACGGAGCCTGCGGAGCCGAGGACATTGCCGAAACGGACGGCGGCGAAGCGGGTCGCGCTCCGCCCTTCGTAGCTCTGCACGATCTTCTCGCACACCCGTTTCGTCGCCCCCATCACGCTCGCGGGACACACCGCCTTGTCGGTGGAGAGGAGGATGAACGCCTCTGCGCCGTAGGCGTCGGCACAGCGCGCGCAGTTGAGGGTGCCGAAGACGTTGTTCTTCACCGCCTCGCGGGGGTCGTCCTCCATGAGGGGGACGTGCTTGTGCGCCGCGGCATGGAAGACGGCCTCGGGTCGGTATTCGCCGAAGATCTCCTCCATCCGTCTCCCGTCGCGGATACTTCCGATCCGCACGTTTACGGGGAGGGCGGGGTATTTCCGCTTGAGTTCGAGGGAGAGGAGGTAGGCGCTGTTCTCGCAGATATCGAAGAGAACGAGGCGCTTGGGCGCATGGGGCGCGACGGCGCGGGCGAGCGCACTGCCGATCGAGCCGCCCCCGCCCGTGATGAGGACGGTCTTGCCTCCCAAAAATTCCCCGATCCGCGCTTCATCAAAGGTATCCATAGTTTACTCCACGGTGACGCTCTTTGCAAGATTGCGGGGCCTGTCCACATCCGTTCCCCGCACGACGCCCGCATAGTAGGCGAAGAGTTGGAGGGGGAGGACGGAGAGGCTCGCCGAGAAGAGCATGTCCGTTTCGGGAAGCACGATGCCGTCCTCCTCCGCATGTTTTTCAAAGGAGAGGGTCACGGTTTTCGCGCCCCGTGCCCTCGCTTCGGCGAGATTGCCCGCCGTCTTTTCGGCAACGGCGGGTTGGGTGAGAATGCCGATTACGGCCACCCCCTCCCCGATGAGGGCAGCCGCGCCGTGCTTCAGTTCTCCCGCGGGGTACCCCTCGGCGAGGACGCCGCCCGTCTCCTTGAGTTTCAAGGCCCCCTCGAGGCAGACGGCGTAGTCCACCCCCCGTCCCACAAGGAAGAGGTGGCGGGCGGAGGCATATCTTTCCGCAAGGGCGCGGAGGTGCGCCGTATCGGAGAGGACAAGCTCCATTTTTGCGGGCAGGGCGCGGAGAATGCGGGTATAGCCGCAGACCGTCTCTTCGGGGAGCCCCCGCTTTTTCGCCATGGCGAGGGCGAGAAGGTAGAGGACGGCGAGCTGGGCGGAGTACGCCTTGGTCGTTGCGACGGCGATCTCCGGCCCCGCATAGGTATAGAGGACGCAGTCCGCCTCGCGGGCGGCGGAGGAATCCCGCACGTTGACGACGGCGAGCGTCCGCGCTCCCCGCGCCTTTGCCTCCCGCATGGCGGCGAGGGTGTCCGCCGTCTCCCCCGATTGGGAGATGACGACGGCGAGGGTGTTCTTCCCGATCACGGGATCGCGGTAGCGGAATTCGGACGCCACCTCCGCACGCACGGGCACGCGGGCGAGCTTTTCCGCAACGCTTTGGAAGACGAGGGCGGCGTGATAGGCCGAGCCGCAGCCGAGCGCCACGACCTCCTCCGCTCCGAGAAATTCCTCGGGCATGCCCGCCCCCGCAAAGTACGGCACGCCCTCTTTTATGTAGGCATTCAGGGTATCTTCCACGGCGCGGGGCTGTTCGTAGATCTCTTTCAGCATGAAGTGTTCGTAGCCCTCTTTCTCCGCCTCCCCGCAGTCTGCGGCGGCAACCGTCTTTTCACACTTGCACGGCCTGCCCTTTTCGTCGAAAAAGGAGACGCCGTCCTCCCGCACGCATGCGATCTTGCGGTTCCCGACGTAGTAGACCTCCTTCGCATGGCCGAGAAGGGCGGGAACGTCGGAGGCGATGAGCATCTCCCCCTCTCCCTTGCCGACGACGAGGGGGCTGTCTTTACGGGCGAGGAAGAGCTGTTCTTCCCCCGCAAAGAGGACGGCGAGGGCATAGGAGCCGCGTGCTTCCGCCATGAAGCGGAGGAGCGCCTCTTGCGGCTTGTCCCCCTGCAGACAGTAGTCCTCGAGGAGATTTGCGATGACTTCGCTATCCGTCTCCGAGTAAAAGCGGTACCCTTTTGCAAGGAGTTCTCTTTTCAGTTCCCTGTAATTTTCGAGAATGCCGTTGTGGACGAGGACCGCCCGTCCCCGCATGCTGCGGTGGGGATGTGCGTTCTCCTCGGTGGGCGCCCCGTGGGTCGCCCAGCGGGTGTGCCCGATGCCGCACCTGCCCGTAAGCTCCCCGCGGTCTATGCGCGCCGCGAGGCCGTCGAGGGAGCCGCACGTCTTTGCAACGGATACGGTCTCCCCGCATTTTACGGCGATGCCCGCCGAGTCGTACCCCCTGTATTCGAGCTTGCGCATCCCCCCGAGGAGGATGGGCGCCGCCTGCCTCTTTCCGATATATCCCACGATCCCGCACATGTTTCATTCTCCTTTTGCGATCGGGACAACGGTTTTGCCGTCCTTTACGATCGCGTCCGCGGGGTACACGCCGCGGAGGGAAGTGAGGGGGTAGACCCTCGTCCGCTTGCCGACGACCGTCCCCGGATTGAGGACGCAGTTGCACCCGATCTCGGCAAAGTCGCCGAGCATCGCCCCGCATTTTTTAAGCCCCGTCTCCCGTTTTTCGCCGTTTACGGTCACGGTGACGGGGGTGCGGTCGGACTTCAAGTTGGAGGTCACGGCGCCCGCTCCCATGTGCGCACGGTAGCCGAGGATGCTGTCTCCCACATAGTTGAAGTGGGGGACTTCCGCCCCGTCGAAGAGGATGCAGTTCTTGAGTTCCGCGGAGTTGCCCACCACGCAGTTTTCGCCCGCGAGGACACTTCCGCGGAGGAATGCGCCCTGCCGCACCTCCGTCCCCGCGCCGATGATACAGGGCGCGCCGAGAAAGGCGGCGGGGGAGAGGACGGCGGTCTCATGCACATACACGCCCTCTTTTATCTTGCGGAACCCTTCCCCGAGGGAGGGGATGAGGGAGAAGAGGAGATCGGCGATCCCCGGAAGCGCCTCCCACGGGTGGGGAAAACGCCCGAGGTATTCGCCCGCAAGGGAGTGCCCGAGCGAGAATAACTCCTCCGTTTTTACCGTGAAGACCATGTTCCCTCCTTCCCCGCCCGCTTTCCGCACGGCGGCATTTTTTGCGTTGACGGCGTTTTTTGCCACGGGATTGCTTTTTCCGCGCCGACGGTGTTCTTTTTTACGCCGGCGCATTCTTTCCTGCGCCCGTTTTTTTGCGCCGCCACACTCCTTTTGTTCCCATTTCTTTGTACGCCGCCGCACTCCTTTTGTGCCCGAAGCGTTTCTTTGTTGCGCGCGGCTCTGCTATCATCATTATACTTTGACGGACGATTTTTGTCAATACCCTCCCTCCCGCGCCCCCGCGTTCCCTTACCCCGCCGCGCCCCGCCCCGTCCCTTACCGCGCCGCCCAATACGTCACCCCGCCCCGCCCGCAGCTATGGATGCTATCGAAGGGCGGCACGAGCCGTAAGGCGAAGTCGCGTAGTCGAGGGGTGACATGGAAATACGCGTCATGTCTCGACTGCGCTCGACATGACGTATATAAGCGGTCGTGCGCGCCCCGATAAACGCGTCATCCTGAGCCGATACAGTAAGAAGAAAACGCCCAAGCCCATCGTGCGAAGGATCCCGAAGTACGAAGTCCGCATATGGTTACCGCGTCATCTTGCCCCGTCCTTCCTCCTTATCCCTTGGCTCCCCCTCGAGGGGGAGCTGTCACGGCTGTCCTTGCCGTGACTGAGGGGGTGTTCTCCCCGTGTTACGCAATAGTACGCTCCGCCGCTACTCGGCGTTGGTATGAGGGAAGCGTGTGAGTTTCCTCACGCGTCTTTGCCGCCCGCCCGCAGTTGCGGGCGGGCGGCAAAGACGGTTCGGAATGACGTATTGTCCGTACGGGGCGCGGAAAACGCCCTGCCCTTGCCTTCCTCACGCGTCACCCCGAGCCGCCCAATACGTCACCCCGCTCCGCCCGCAGCTATGAATGCTATCGAAGGGCGGCACGAGCCGTTAGGCGAAGTAGCGCAGTCGAGGGGTGACGGTAG
>CANRFW010000022.1 GCA_947630035.1 uncultured Clostridia bacterium
CGACCCGGAGCCCGAGCCCGATCCCGATCCGGACCCCGATCCCGAGCCTCAACCTCCCGTTGACCCCGATCCGGGCGAAACAGAGGGACCCGAGCAGCCCGAGGAACCCGAGAAGAAGGGCTGCGGCGGCTCCGTCGGCATAGCGTTCGGCGGGATCACCGCCCTTGTCTCCCTTGCAGCCGTTGCGCTCGTGCGCAAGAAGAGGACGAAATGATTTTCGATCTCCACAACAAACTTACACCGCAGAAAAATGCTCTTCCGCCCCGCGCATATTACGAGATCGAGGGCGCGGAAAAAATACCCCTCGCCGATTTCGCCTTTGCGTACTCCCCCCGAGGGGCGGAGGAGCTGACTGCGATCGAACCGAAAACAAGGGAACGGGTGCCCTTTTGCTGGCAGATGCGCGGCTACGATGCGCACCAATATACCAACGTCAAGTACCCGTTTCCCTACGACCCGCCCCATATCCTGAAGGAGAATCCCGCGGGCGTGTATGTAACGAAGATAAGCGTTCCCGTGAGGCGGGGACGCTTCTATCTGTGCTTCGAGGGGGTAGACAGCTGCTTTTATCTCTTCGTGAACGGCACCTTCGCCGGCTACTCCTCGGTCAGCCACTCGGGCGCGGAGTTCGACGTAACGAATCTCCTCCGCGCGGAGAACGAGGTGCGCATCGTCGTCTTCAAATGGAACGCGGGGAGCTACCTCGAGGATCAGGATAAATTCCGCATGAGCGGCATCTTCCGCGAGGTGTATCTTCTGAACCGTCCCGAGGGGCATTTGCGCGATTTCACGGTGAGAACGGACGTGGAAGAGGGGAGGGGGATCGTGGAAGTTTCTCTCGACCGCCCCGCCCGCATCACCCTCTCCCGCAGGGGGGAGGAGCTGTTTTCCGCCTACGGGAAACATGCCCGCATCGAGGTTGCCTCGCCCGCCCTCTGGAACGCGGAGGAGCCGAATCTTTACGACCTCACCCTCTTCCGCAAGGGAGAGAAAATTTGCGAAAAGGTCGGCATCAGAAAGGTGGAGCGAAGGGGGAACCTCTTCCTCGTCAACGGGAAGAAGGTGAAACTCAAGGGCGTCAACCGCCACGGGTTTACCTCGGCGGGCTTTGCGGAGACGGCGGAGGACCTCAGGCGCGACCTTCTCATGATGAAGGCGTGCAACATGAACGCCATCCGCACGAGCCACTATCCGCCCCATCCCGTCCTGCCCCGCCTCTGCGATGAGCTGGGCTTCTACCTTTTAGAGGAGGCGGATATCGAGTGCCACGGCGTGACGACGCAGACGGGCAACTTCCGTGCCGATCTCTTCGATTCCCTCGCCTCCGACCCGCGCTACAAAGAGCAGTTCGAAAACCGCGTTCTCCGCATGTACGAACGGGACAAGAACCGCCCCTCCGTCATCATCTGGTCGCTCGGGAACGAGTCGGGATGGGGGGAGAATTTCGTCCGCGCCGCCCGCCTTCTGAAGCGGAAAGACGGCACCCGTCCCATCCATTACGAGGGCACGTGGGACATTGCGAAGAAGAAGTACAAGCGGGAGAACGTCCTCGATTTCTACAGCCGCATGTACCCCGACACGGCATGGCTGGATGCCTTTGCCAAGACCTCCGCCCGCCCCGTCATTTTGTGCGAGTACACCCACGCGATGGGCAACTCGTGCGGGGACGTCAAGGACTATTGGAAGGTCATCCGCGCACACGACAGCATCTGCGGCGCCTTTGTGTGGGAGTGGAACAGCGAGAGCGTAAAGATAGGGAAAAAGATCTGCTACGGCGGCGACTTCGGCGACTACCCGAACGGCGGGAATTTCTGCATGGACGGGCTTGTCACCTGCGAGCGCGTGCCCAATCCCTCCTACTTCGAGGTGAAGGAGGCCTATGCCCCCGCAGACGTTTTCAGGGAGGGGGAGGACTACACCGTCCTCAACCTGCAAGACTTTTGCGACCTCTCGGGGTTTGTCTGCCGCTATGAATTTTCGGCAGACGGGGTGCCTTTTTCCCGGGGCGAGCTGCCGATAGGGGACATCCCCGCGGGAGGGGAGAAGAGGTTCACCCTCCCCACGCCCGAAAGGAGCGGGTACCTTGCGGTGACCTTCTCCTTCCTCCGCGGAGGGGAGCGCGCCGCCGTGCGGCAATTTGTTCTGCGGGAGGAGTATGTCTCCCGAAAAATGCTCCGCGCGGCGGGGGAGGGGGAGGAACTTCCCCCCTTCGAGCTGTTCCTCGACCGCGAACGCATCGACAACGACGTCAACATTTCCCGCGAGTGGGACCGCTACGAACTCTCCCGCGCAAGGGAGCGGATCCTCTCCGAGAAAAGGGAGGGCGGCACTCGGACGACGGAGCGGGTCTTCGCCGCCGACTCGGTCCGCCCGATCGCCCGCGCCACCGTAAAAGAAGAGGCGCTCGGGGGAGGGGCCTTCAGGGTCTCGGCGCATATCACCGTCGAAAAGGACCTCTGGTCGGTGCCGCGCATCGGTTTCCGCTTTGCGCTTCCAAGGGACTTTCACACCGTCTCTTGGTACGGCAGAGGGCCGGGGGAGGCCTATTGCGACCGGCATGCCGCCTCTCCCGTCGGCTTCTACCGCGGGGACGTGAGGACGATGAACTACCGTTACCCCAAGCCGCAGGAGAGCGGGAGCCGCTGCGGGACCCGCTTCGTCGCCCTCTCGGACGGCGTGCGGGGGCTGCTGTTCGACGCCGCGGAGGACTTCTCCTTTCAGGCGACCGAGTACGACGCCCGCCAAACTCCCGCGCACGACTGCGAAAGGAGGAGATCGGGCAAAGTGTTCCTCCATCTCGATAAGAAGATGGCGGGGGTCGGCAGCAATGCCTGCGGCCCCGGCCTAAAAGAGGAGTACTGCGTGCGGGAGAAAGAGCTTGACTTAACCTTCTGCGTAAAGCCCTTCCGCGAGGGAGAGGACCTCTTCGCCCTCCACCGCACCGTGTTCGGGCGGTAGCGCTCCTTCATAAAACAACAAAAAACCGACCCCATGTCGCGATTTTGCGATATGGGGTCGGTTTTTTCGTATGCCGCGCGGAACCGTATTTCAAGTCGTCTGGCGGAGGATGAGTTTGGATTGCAGGTAGATGGTCTGCGGCTTCGGGTATGCGCGCTCGATGCGGTCGAGGAGGACGGTGAGGAGTTTCTTCCCGATCCCCGTCTTATCCACGTTGAAGGTCGTGATCTGCGGGTCGCGGGTCTTCGCCTCGGGGAGGTTGTCGAAGCCGACGACAAGCACGTCCCGCGGCACCTTCTTATGCAAAATTTTCAGGGCCTCGATGGTGCTGATGGCGAGGGTATCGTTCGCCGCGACGAAGCAATCGGGCAGAGCGGGCATTTTTGCGAACAGTTTCGCGAGTTCCGCCGCGTTGCCGTAGGGAAAGGAGTCCTTCTCGATGACGGAGAGGGCAGGCTCGTAGGGCAGCCCCGCGAGGAACATGGCCTCCCGCATGGCGAGGAAGCGCTCATAGAAGGAGGTGCAGTGGGTGTAGTCTCCCACAAAGCCGAAGGACTTGCAGTCCCTCTCGCTGATGAGGGAGAGGCAATAGTTTTTGACGGGCGCAAAGCTCTCGGGGAGGACGATATCGTAGTTGCCCGCGGAGGATACATAAATAGGAAAGTCGAAGAATACGGTAGGGTAGCCGAGTTCGATGAGTCTCGGCACATAGTCCGCCTGAAAAAGCTCCATGCAGATGATGCCGTCCACCGTGTTCTCGTTGAGGAAATCGACGATGCGGCGGAAGGAGGACTTCGTCGCGGTGAACTGCATAAGTTCCACGTTCTCCTTTTCGACGAGGGCGGATTCTATCCCGCGCACGACATGGATGAAGAAGGTCGTCGTCATAAGCATCTTGGATGTGATGAGGACGATCCTGCGGTGGGGGATCTCGTCGTCGGGAGCGGCCACCGCGCGATAACTTTTATACCCAAGCGCGATCGCAGCGTTCAAAACGGTTTCTCGGGTACGGGGGGGGACATATTTTCCGTTCAATGCCTTGGATACGGTATTGCGCGAAAGACCGAGCGAATCGGCGATATCCTGAACGGTGATCTTCTCTTTTTGCATAATTTGCCTCCCGCTGTATGCTGTATTATAGCATGGATTTTCAATTCTGTCACAATTTTCTTTACATTTTGCCCAAAAATTTTTTCACAATTTTGACATATGTAAAAATATGGGGGAGATTTATTTACTTGCCTTGACACTGCCTTTCCTATTCTTATAATGAAATTCGGTCGAATCTTCCGCCAAATGATATAGGAGGACAAAATATGGAGGAAAAGTTGCTTGAAGAAGCGCCCGCCGAAAGCGAAGCGCCCGTCCTCACGGAAGAAGCCGCCCCTGCCGCAGAGAAAGTCCCGCTCGGGAAACGCATCCGCGATAGCCGTTTTGCGCACAACTTCCGTAAAAATTGGACGTACCTGCTCTTTCTCATCCCCGCGGTCGTAGTCACCGTCATCTTCTCTTATGTGCCGATGTACGGTCTCTTGATCGCATTCCAGAAATTCTCGCCCGGCGACAGCATCATGGGCGGAAGATGGATCGGCTTCGATAACTTCACCCGTTTCCTTGCCGACCCCATGTTCTGGACTTACATGTGGAACACCTTCCTGCTCTGCATTCTCGGGTTCATCATCGGGTTCCCTCTTCCCATTCTCGTTGCCGTCATGCTCCACACGACGAAGAACAAGAAGCTCGCAAAGGTGTTGCAGACGATCTTCAACGGGCCTCACTTCATCTCCCTCGTCGTGCTTGTCGGTATGCTCTACCTCTTCTTCGGGAGATACGGTCTCGTGAACAACATTGCCGCGAGCATGGGAGGGGAGAGGTTCTCCTACTTCCTCTCGGCCAAGGCGTTCCGTCCCATGTATATCCTCTCGAGCAACTGGCAGGATTTCGGTTGGAGTTCCATCATCTATCTCGCGGCGCTCTCGGGTGTCGATGAGGCACAGCACGAGGCGGCAAAGATAGACGGCGCCTCCCGCGTCCAGCGCATTCTTCATGTGGACCTTCCCGCCATCATGCCCATCATCTCCGTCATGCTCATCATGTCCATCGGCGGTCTCATGGGCGTCGGCTACGAAAAGGTCCTCCTGATGCAGACGAGCGGCAACTTCGATACGAGCGAGATCATCGCGACGTATGTGTATAAACAAGGTATCGAGAGAGGGAATGCGGGCTACGCGACGGCGATCGGTCTCTTCAACTCGATCATCAACCTCGTGCTTCTCATCATCGCGAACACGACGTCCAAGCGATTCTCCGAGAACTCGCTCTTTTAAGGAGGCAGGGTATGGAAAACACTGTATTGGAACAGGAAGAATTACAGACCCTCCCCGTCGGGAGCGCACCCGTTTCGGAGCCTGCAAAGGCGAAAAAGCCGAAGCGCAAGAGAGTGAAGGAGACCCCGGGAGACGTTGCCTACTACGTCATCACCTATATTCTCCTCGCCCTTCTCACCCTCATCGTTCTCTATCCTCTCTGGTTCGTCGTCGTTGCATCCTTCTCGAGCGCGGAAGCGGTGTTTGCGGGCAAAGTGTTCCTCTGGCCCGTGGATATCGACTTCTCGGGTTACGCGACGTGCTTCAGCCGTGCGGATATCTGGATCGGCTACGCGAACACCATCTGGTACACCGCGGCATACACCGCGATCAGCGTCATCTTCACCCTCACCGCGGCGTGGGCGCTCTCGAGAAAGACCCTGCCCTTCCGTAAGTTCTTCATGATCTTCTTCACGATCACGATGTTCTTCGGCGGCGGTCTCATTCCCTTCTACACCGTCGTGTGCAACCTCGGCATGTACGATACCCCTTGGGCGATCATCCTTCCCGGAACGGTTTCCGCGTGGAACCTCTTCATGGCGAAGACCTTCTTCCAGACGGGCGTGCCCGACACCATCATCGAGGCGGCGGAGCTTGACGGCGCGAACAGACTGCGTCTCTTCATCTCCATCATCCTTCCCATCTCGATGCCCATCGTTGCGGTCCTCATTCTGTACTACGCGATCGGGCAGTGGAACAGCTACTTCAACGCCATGATCTTCCTGCGGAACGAGAACCTGTTCCCGTTGCAGCTCGTTCTCACGCAGATCCTCACCACGGAATCGGCGGCGGGCGGCGGCGACACCATGTACGAGCAGATGCTCCTTGCGAACCAGCTCAAGTACGTCACCGTCATCATCTCGAGCGTGCCCATCTTCTGCCTCTATCCCTTCGTGCAGAAGTACTTTGCGCAGGGCGTCCTCGTCGGCTCCCTCAAAGACTGAGTTCTTTTCCTACGGGGTACGGAGGGGCGTCCTTCCCCCGGACCGTTTCTCCTGTCCCCTTGCGAACAACAAAAACGAAATCAATATAAGGAGTAAAATTATGAAGAAACTGTGTGTGGTTACGGCGATCGGCTGTGCGGCAGTGTTGGCGCTTGCCGGTTGCGGCGGCGGCGACAACCGTACGAAGTTCGATGTCGAAACGCTGAAGTCGACGTACGGCTATCAGTGGGAGGATACCTCCGAGCCCATTCTCAACGAGGACGGCCTCAAGGACATCAAGTTCAATATCTATGCCCCCAAGGATAACTCCGCGGACGATTACAACGACATGGCGATCATGGATACCCTTCGCAAGCAGACCAACGTCAAGGTGGAGTGGGATCTCGTGAACCCGTCCCAATACCAGCCCTCCCTCATTTTTGCCAACCACGAGGGGATCGACGGCGTCTACCACGCGGGTCTTACCTCCGCCGAGATTGCGGATCAGGCGGACCGCGACAGGCTCCTCTGCATCAGCGACTATCTTAAGTACATGCCCAACTTCTCGGCGATCCTCGAGAAGCGCCCCGATATCAAACGGCAGATCACCAACGCAGAAGACGGCAAGATCTACACCCTTCCCCGCGTCGAGGAGATGGGGCTGAAGCAGTATCCCAACTTCCTCTTCCTCAACAAGGCGTGGACGGAGAAGGCGATCGACGCGAATGCCCTTACGGGGGTCACGAAGGAGCAGGTAAAAGACGGCCTTTCCCTCACCGCCGAGCAGATGGAGGCGCTCCTCAAGTACTTCAAGGAGAACGACATGAACGGCGACGGGAACGCGAACGACGAGCGCCCGATGAACTTCGTTGCCCAGAACTGGCAGGGCAACCAGTGCGACCTCTTCGGTATGTTCGGGATCAACGAGAACCCCGATCACCGCGTCATCAAGAACGGACAGGTGACCTATACCTATTTCGATAAGGCCTATTACGACGCAGTGTCGTTCATCCGCGGTTGGGTCGATAAAGGCTACATCGACAAGGTCTCCTTCGAGCAGACGCAGGATAACTTCCTCGCCAACGGCAAGAGCGGCAAGAACGCCACCACCGACGACGCGATCGCCAAGGGCGAGAAATACGGCGCCTTCTATTGGTGGGAGAGCGATACGGTCGTCACCAAAGAGGAGAACTATATCTGCTGCGCGCCTCTGAAGGGACCGTCGGACTACAACGGCCACAATTACAGCAACTGCCAGACGGTGTGCATTTCCAACACCCCCGAGATCGACGTCGGCGAACTCTTCTTCTTCAAGGGCGTCCCGAATGCCGAAGTCCTTCTCACCTATTTCGACCGCTACTATATGCCCGATATCTCCGCGCAGATCAACTACGGCCCCATCGGCATCGCCTTTGAGGAGGAGAAGGTCGGCGGCATGCTGAAACCCAAGGCAAGCCCCGAGGGCAAAACGGCGGATGAGATCCGTTTGAAGTTCGCTCCTCTCGGCATCTGCTACCTCACCGATACGGAATGGGGTCACACCGTGGAGATGGAACCCCGCGCACAGCTCCGTCTCCAGCGGATCAATGATTATGTGAAGCCTTACTTGCCCGAAGACGTGACCCCCGTCCCCAATCTCCAATACACGCTTTCCGAGCTTGACAAGATGGACCGCTACACCGCGATCGAGACGCAGATGAACCAGCTCATCCTCTACCTCCACCAGGGTACCCTTACGAAGGACTCGTGGACCAAGTATATCAACGGACTGAAGTCGGACGGCGTCGGCGTGAATAAGGTCCTCGAGATCTATCAGGCCGCGTACGACAGAGTAAAGTAACATAGAATAAGGAGAAAAATTATGAAGAAGATTTTAGCGATCGGATTGGCAGCGGCCCTCTCCGTCACCCTCCTTGCAGGGTGCGGAGGCGGGGACGGAGACAACACGCCGCCCACCATCACGGGCGTGCCCGAAACGGCGCAGACGTCCGTCGGCGAAGTGTGGGATGCCCTCGAGGGCGTCACCGCGACCGACAAGGAAGACGGCGACCTCACCTCCAAAATCAAGGTCACCTGCAACAACAGCAAGGTCACGATTACCGAAGACGGCAAAGTGACCGCCTCGGAAGCGCGTTCGGCGACGAGACCCTACACTATTACCTACACCGTCACCGACTCCAAGGGCGAGGAAGCAAAGAAGGAATGTGCCCTTGCCGTGCAGGAGGCGACCGCCAAGCAGGTCAACGTGTACGAATCGAACTTTGCCGACGTGACCCCCACATGGCACGATTGGAGTGAGACGGACGTCACAGAGGGCAACAACCATTGGTGGAAGCTCGAAAAGAATACGGACAACGACCAAAATAAGACTCCCGAAGCGACCGCAAGCCTCGAGGAGGGCATGCTTAAAGTAGACGTGACCGACCTCAAGGGATTGGGCGACGATAAGCTCATGCTCACGCGGCACTTCAACGACCTCGAGATCGGCACCTACAAATTCGTCGTGTGGATCAAGTCCTCCGTCAATATCAAGATCAATTTGCAGGCGATCCTCGACGATAGCAGTGCGAAAAACACTAGTTGGGACGGAAAAGCACTCGGCAATTATGACGAGGACAACTATTATACAAACGAAAAAGACGTGCCTCACGGCCTGTTCGGCGCCGAAGTGGGAACCTCCTTCAAGGCCGTCGAGTTCGATTTCTCGATCACCCAGAAGAAGATCGTCGGGGAAAGAGCGAGCGTCCTCTTCCGCATTGCTCTCGGCGGAAACGACAATCCGGACGCTTTCAAGGTAGATATCGAAAAGATCTTCATCGATAGGACGACGGGCGAGAAAACGGTAAGAAATCTCATCGATAAGTCCACGATCTCCTCCGTCGACGATCTCGGTCTCACGATCAAAAAGAGCGCAGACGGCGCCGAGAACGGCGTTGCGACGAGCTTTGCAGCCGGCGCCGCGAAGATCGATATCAGCAAGTACAACACGTCCGAAGGCTGCTGGAGCATCATCGCTACCATTGCTTTCACGGTGGCGATCGATACGACCAAGACGTACGGCTATGAGATCGAAATCAAAGCGGATTCTCCTTACAACAAGGCGGAGATCCACTGCGGGAATTCCCTCGCAGAAGGCGATGGCGACAAGTGGTACAGCGGGGATATCGGCGAGATCGGCACGGAATACAGAACGCTTTCCCACACGTTCAAATTCGATTCGGCATACAGCCAGCCCGGTCTTCATCTCTTCCTCGGCAAGCAGGACGGCAGCCCGAGCGCCGATACGAACACGTTCTATATCAAGAGCTTCCGCTTCTTTGAGGTAACGGGCGAGCCTACGACCTCGGCGGTTGCCAAAGATAAGTTCGTTGCCTTCGGCGATCAGCCCGTCTCCGTGTTCAACCGCTCCGACGACGACTACGGTCACGCGGCCATGGGTACGGCGTACTTCGAGAACAACAAGCTCGTCTACCTCATCCACGAGGGCGGCAACGATCAGGGGCACAACAAGCTCCAGATCGGTAATTGGGATACCGTCATCGGTCCCCTTCCCGCAAACGCTTACTACGTCGTCTCCTTCACGATCAAGGCGTCCGTCGAACTCGATTTCGCGCTTGCGCTTCACGATCTCGAGGACGGAACTTGGGACGAGGCGAGCGGCTGCGTTCCTCTCCGCTATGCCGATTTCGGCGGGCACGAATTGCTCCACGCGGGCGTCACGGAGAAGCACTACGAACTCGTGACTACGCAGACTTCCCTCACGGCACGCGATAAGTGGGAACTTCTCTTCGAGTTCGGCAAGTTCCTTAACGGCAACAAAGAAGTGAAGATCGAGATCTCCGATGTCAAGATCGGCTACCGCGCCGTCCAGGACTAAGCGGTAAAAAAGTGCAACTGCCTCCGCGGTAAACCCTTATCGCGGAGGTATCACTAAAAAGGAGAGGCCATGAACACCCTCTACGCGATCGGCGAAATGCTCATAGACTTTACGGCTCAGGAGGCGGGCGTCCTCGAGACGGCAACGACCTTCCGCAAGAATGCGGGCGGCGCGCCCGCGAACGTCGCCGTATGCGTCGCAAAACTCGGGAAAAGGGCGAGCGTCGTCACCAAACTCGGCAATGATGCGTTCGGCAATTTCCTCGCGGAGACCCTCATGCGGGAGAACGTCGGCACCGACTTCGTCTTCCGCACCGACGAGGCGAACACCGCCCTCGCCTTTGTCTCGCGGGACGAAAAGGGGGAGCGCAGCTTCTCCTTCTACCGCAACCCCTCCTCGGATATGCTCCTCAGCGAGAAGGAAGTCGGGAGCATCCCCTTCCAAAAGGGGGATATCCTCCACTTCTGCAGCGTGGACCTCTGCGACGCGCCCGTAAAAAAGGCGCACGTTGCGGCAATCAAGCGCGCGAGGGCGGCGGGCGCGACCGTGAGTTTCGACCCCAATCTCCGCTATTCCCTCTGGAAGAGCGCGGAGGAACTGCTTGCGACGGTGCGGGAGTTTCTTCCCCTCGCCGATATCGTCAAGGTCAGCGATGAGGAACTCTGCGATATCACGGGCATCTCCTGCGAGAAAGAGGCGGCGGAAAGCCTCCTTACGGGGGAAGTGAAGCTCGTCTTCGTCACCAAGGGTGCGGGCGGGGCCTCCGCCTACACCAAGGAGACGGAGGCATGGCAGCCGGCGGAGAGCGCCAAAGTCGTCGATACGACGGGCGCGGGCGATTCCTTCATCGGCACCGTTTTATATCAGCTTCTCGGGCGCACCGTCGAGGGATTGCGCAAAGAGGAGTTAAGCGAAATGCTTTGCCGCGCCAACCGTGCGGCGGGCATCGTCGTCTCGCGTGAGGGAGCCATCCCCGCGATGCCGGCGAGAAAAGAAGTATTTTAAGGAGAAAACCATGAAAACATTCAAGCGGATCTCTGTAGCGGCGATCGCTCTCTGCGGCGCCATGCTCTTTGCGGCATGCGGCGCGGGAGGCGGAGACTACATGAAGGACGTGAAGGAGACCGATAAGGACTTTACGTCGCTCGATACGCCCGGCAAGCAGGAAAAATCCTACGACTACAAGTTCAACTTCCTGCCCGAAGAGGACGGCGCGGTTTTCGGCCCCGGCACGGGCGATCAGGGCTATGTGGGCGACACCATGCCCTACTATGAGGACGGCACCTACTATATCTACTATCTGAAGGACCGCGGCGATTCCTATGAACATTCCGTCTATCTTGCGACGACCGAGGACTTCGTCCATTGGGAGGATCATCAGGACCCCATCCTCGAATCCGACCGCGGCAGCGGACAGGACACCATGATCGGCACGGGTTCCGTCGTCAAGGTGGAGAACAAGTATTACTTCTTCTACACGGGGCATAACGGCAATCAAGAGTACCATGAGAAGATCATGGTCGCCGAGGGGGACAGCCCCACGTCGTTCACGAAGAAAGCGGGCTGGGAGATCACGCCGCCCTCGCAGTTCGGCAAGAACGACTTCCGTGACCCGCAGGCCTATTACAACGAGGAGACGGAGAAGATCACCCTCACGATTACCGCCCCGCAGGACGGCATCGCCCGCATTCTCTCGTATACGCTCGATAAAGACCTCTCCAATGCAACGTACGGCGATCTCGTCTACACCAACGACGAGACGGTCGTCGGCGACGTATTTAACCTCGAATGCTCGGATACCTTCAAGGTGGGGAATAAGTGGTATCTCACCTTCTCCGCGCAGGACGGCGTCATTTGGTATACCTCGGCGGACACCCAATACGGCCCCTACACCGCCACCCCCAAGCCCCTCGACGGGCACCTCTTCTATGCCGCAAAGCATGTCTCGGACGGGACGGATACCTACATGGTCGGTTGGATCCGCAGCACGGAGCCTACCGATTCTTCGACCAACGGGATCCTCAAAGGCTGGGGCGGCAACATGATGGTGCAGAAGGTACAGACGGACGGCGACAGCATCCGCCTCATCCCCGTCCCCGCCTACGAAGACCACACCGAGGAGCGCGTGCTTGTCTCGGGCTCCACCGTCAAACTGAAGGCGGGGAGCTACACCGAGTCCTTCCGCTGCTTCGAGCGCTACATGGTCACGGGCGAATTCAAATGCGACTCCGCCAAAACCTTCGGCTTTGCCTTTGCCGATATCAACGGCGAGGAGTCCGATTACAAGAAACTCATCCTCGCCCCCTCCGAGAACAAGATCTCCTTTGCGTACGACAACGGGGAGAGTGAAGTCACTTCCATCCCCGCCGATCTCGATACGGAAAGGACCTATTCCTTCATCTACATTCAGGAGGGTTCGGTCGGCGTTCTCTATGTGGGAGGGCAGGTATCGGCGCTCACCGTCCGTCTCTATGGCGTAAGCGGCAAGAACGTGATGCTCTTCGCCGAGGGCGGCAGCGCGACCTTCTCCGGCCTCAAGCAGTACACCTATACCTATTGAAAGAGCAAAGATGAAAATCAATCCCACCTCGTCGGGCGGCTCCTACGGGACCAAGATCGCCGACCTCTACATTGTGCATAACCTCGCGGCGGTGAACGGCAACAGCCGTTGCACCTATCACGTTATGCCCCCCGTGGGATGGATGAACGATCCGAACGGCTTCGGAGAGGGATTCGGCAAGTATCATCTCTTCTATCAGTTCTATCCTTACGGCCCCTCGTGGGACTCCATGCACTGGGGGCACTACACCACGGAGGACTTCGTCAAGTGGAAGATGGAGCCGACCGCCCTCGCCCCGGACGGAAAGGACGATTGCGACGGCTGCTATTCGGGTTCTTCCGTCATGAAAGACGGCAAAATGTATCTCTTCTACACCTCCGTTGCGGGGGGGAAGCAGACGCAGTCCCTCGCCGTCTCGGAGGACGGCGTCCACTTCGAGAAACTCGGCGTCGTCCTCTCGGGGGATCGGCTCCCCGCATGGTGCGCAAGGAGCGACTTCCGCGACCCGAAAGTCTTCCTCCGCGAGGGGAAGTACTACATGCTCGCGGGCGCCCTCACCGAGAAGAAGGAGGGGGCGATCCTCCTCTTCCGCTCCGACGATCTCACCAAGTGGGAGTTCGTGAACGCCGTCCGCAGGGATGCCCTCACCACCCGCGGCATCTATGAGTGCCCCGACTTCTTCGAACTCGGGGGCAAGGATGTGCTTCTCACAAGCCCGCAGGGCTATCCCACCGAGGATTGGCGGTACGAGAACGTGCAGTCCTCCCTCTACATGCTCGGCGCGCTCGACGTCAAGCGGGGGGAATTTTTGAAGGAGTATGAGGACGAGATCGACGGCGGTTTCGATTTTTACGCACCCCAGACCCTCAAAACGCGGGACGGCCGCATCGTGATGATCGCATGGATGCAGATGTGGCAGCGCTTCTTCCCCACGGCGAAACACGGGTGGGCAGGCTCGATGACCCTTCCCCGCGAACTCACCTTGCGGGACGGGAGGCTCTTCCAAAGCCCCGTCCGCGAGATCGAACGTTACCGCTGGAACCCCGTGCGCTTTTCGAATGCCACGATAGGTAGCGGCAACGAACTCACCAAGGTAAACGGCAGCAAAGTGGAACTCTCGTTCACCCTCGACCTCGGCACCGCAAAGCAAGCGGGCATCAAGGTCTTTCAGAGCGGTGAACGCGACGCGCGCATCTATTACGACCGCGAGAAGGACAGGGTCGTCTTCGACCGTTCCCGCATGGGCATCGAGATCTCCCACGATGCGGATGAAAAGGACGCCTCCGTCCGCTCCGTCAAGGTGGAGATCAAGAACAACCGCCTCTCGATGCGCATTTTCCTCGATGTCTCGAGCTGCGAAGTTTTCCTGAACGGCGGGGAGCGCACGATGACGGGCAATGTCTATTCGGACGGCGACGGCATCTCCTTCTTTGCGGAGGGCGGCACCGCCGCCATCGAGGCCCTCGAGAAGTACGATATCGTGGTATAGCGTTCATTTTCCGCACCCATGTGCCATTTTCCCCTCCGCACCCATGTGCGATTTACCCTTCCTCTTTCCATGGAGGAGGGGTATTCTTTTGCCCCCTTCCCACCCTCTTTTCTCGCCCTCCCCCTACGTCAGGGGCAGGGGTTCTATCCTACCCCTCTCCCTCCGTCAGGGGCAGGGGTTCTATCCTTGCCCTCCTCCTCCGTCAGGGGCAGGGGTTCTATCCTTGCCCTCCCCCTACGTTAGGGGGAGGGGTAGGGGTGAGGGTACGCCCATGAATTTCAGTTGCTTTACAGCCCCTCCTTGGGAGTTTCCGTCACTTGCCCCCTCCTTGGGAGGGGGGTAGGGGGGTGGGCGCCCTTCCAACCGTGCGAAAAGGCGCCTCCGCGCCTGTAAATGCGGGCGGTGCATTGACAACCGCGCAAAACTGTGGTAGAATAGAGACGTTCGGCAAGGACCCCGGCGGAGAACAAGGGGGGAGAGATGGAAAAGACGATCTATACGGCAGGTTATACATCCTTTGCAATCGGGGAGTTTATCCGCGTTCTCAAAGAGCATGGGATCGGGTGCGTGATCGACGTGCGGAGCGTACCCCGTTCCTCCTATTATACCGATTACGATGTGGGCCTCCTGCGGGAGACGCTGAAAGAAGAGGGCATTCTCTACCGCAACTATGCGCGGGAGTTCGGCGCGCGGCAGGAGGATACCGCCCTGTACCCGAACGGCTACCTCGATTTCGAGAAATTCGCCGCGACGCAGGCGTTTTGCGAGGGGGTGGAAAAGATCGACGCGGGCACGGCACGCGGGTACACGTTCGCCCTCCTTTGCGCCGAGAAGGACCCTTTCAACTGCCACAGGTGCATCCTCGTCGGGCGGAGGCTGAAGGAGCATGGGTACGCCGTCGTCCACCTCGAAAAGGAGGGAACGGAGACGCAGGAGGATATCGAGCGCAGGCTCCTCGAACACTACTTTCCCAAGCGCAACCAGCTCTCCCTCTTCGATACGCGCACGGAGGAGGACTACCTCGCGGAGGCGTACCGCAAGCGGAATGCGGAGATCGGGTATTCCATCGAGGAGGCGTGAGATGAAAATTTTTACGGTCGGGTTCACCCGCAAGAGCGCCGAAAAATTCTTCGGGCTTCTGAAAGAGAACGGCGTAAAGACCCTTATCGACGTCCGCCTCAACAACGCATCCCAGCTCGCCGCCTTCGCAAAGGGGGAGGACCTTGCCTATTTTCTCGGCGAAATCGCGGGGATCGGGTACCGCCACGATACCCTTCTCGCCCCCACGGTGGATCTCCTCAAGCGGTACAGGGCGGGGGAGACCCCTTGGGAAGCATACGAGGAGGAGTTCGGAAAGCTCATGGAGGAGCGGGGGGCTGCCGGACATATCCGCGCCGAATATGCGGACTGCGCGGCGCCCGTCTGCCTGCTCTGTTCGGAGGAGACGCCCGAGCATTGCCACCGCCGCCTTGTCGCGGAGATCTTTGCAAACGTCTTCCCGGGCAGCGAGATCGTCCATTTGGTTTAGGTTTACGCCCTTCGCCCGTTTCACGCACCATTCCGCCGCAGCGCCCTTATAGAGTTTCCTCACGCGTTTTTGCCGCCCGCCCGCAATTTGCGGGCGGGCGACAAAAACGGTTCGGAATGACGTACAAAAGAGCCGCGGCAGTGGAAGAGAGACGGTTTCGCAGTCCCTCATTCCGAACGGAGCCGTAGGCGGAGTGAGTGAATCTTTCAAGATACGCTTCGCCGCTGCGCGGCGTCGGTATGAGGGGGGGCGAATGACGTGCGCCCGCTTCTTCCCTTGGCTCCCCCTCGAGGGGGAGCTGTCACGCCGTCCTTTGGCGTGACTGAGGGGGTGTTTGCCCGTATCTCTGTCCCCTTCCGTCACGGCGGCAATCGTATATACCATTATATATAATGCGCGGCGCGCGCGAGGGCGGCGAGCCGCGCTTTCTGTATAGAAAAAGGCAACCCGAGAAAAGAGCGCGGCATAAGAAACGGCAAAGTGCGGCGAGGGAAACGGCAAAACGGGGGCGGGGGAGGCGCGGGCAAGCGGGGGACAAAAGGGCAAGCGGAGGGGGCGCAAGGCGGGGATTCGACTTTTTTCGCGTGCATTCGACGGGAAAGGAAATTTTCAGACAACCGAACTGCGTCGGAATTTGGCGATTTTTACAGTAAATTGTAAAAAAGCTCTTGACTGTTTCACTATCTTATGGTAAAATGTCAATTAGGCATATCGCCGAAATATAAGGAGGCAGGCATGAAGATTTACGACGTCCTCAAGTGGGATCCCGAGGGGTCCGACGGCGAGGAGATCCTCGTCTATAAGCACGAGGCGGAAGATTTCAACACGCATACACAACTCATCGTACACGCATCGCAGGAGGCGATCTTCTTCAAAGACGGGCGGGATCTTGATGTGTTCGACGCGGGCAAGCACACCCTCACGACGGACAGTCTCCCTCTTCTCAAGAAGATCATGACCATTCCGACGGACGGGAAGACCCCCTTCCATTGCGAGGTCTACTTCGTCAACAAGATCCACCTCAACGATCTCCGTTGGGGCACGTCGGAACCCATCATCGTCGAAGATCCCATCGAGGGGGTCAACGTACACCTCCGTGCGAGCGGCTATATCGGCGCCCACATCGTGGACGGCAGAAAGTTCCTCCGCAAGGTCGTGGGGACGAGAGCGCTCTACACAAAGGCGGAGTTCACCACCTATCTCCGCGCCAAACTCATCGAGCGCGTGAAGGCGACCCTCGGGCAGGCGATGGTCAACCGGCAGGTGGGCGCCCTCCGCATCAGTGCGGAGATCGCCTCCCTTTCGGACGACCTCAAGGCCCAGCTCGTTCCCTTCTTTGCGGATTACGGCATCGAGCTGCACAACTTCTCCTTCAACTCCATCTCCCCGCTCGAAGAGGACCTTCGCGCGATCAACGAATCGAAGATCGCGGCGAGAAAGCAAGACCTCGAGTCCGCCGCCCGTGCGCGGATGCGCGAACGCGAGGGGTACACCTATCAGCAGGAACACAGTTTCGACGTACTCAAGACGGCCGCGCAGAACGAGGGGACGGCTTCCACCTTCATGGGCGCGGGCATGGGCCTCGGCATGGGCATGGGTCTCGGCGGTGCGTTCGGCGCAGGCATGGCGGGCGTGGCGCAGAATATGAACGCGGCCCCCGCGGCTCCCGCCGCGAACACGGTCGCTTGCCCTCACTGCGGCAATCAGGTCCCCGCGGGCGCGAAGTTCTGCTCCTCCTGCGGGAAGGAGATCGCCCCTCCCGGAGTGGTCTGCCCCAAGTGCGGCACCAAGCTCCCCGCGGGCGCGAAGTTCTGCTTCGGCTGCGGCGCGAAGCTCTCCAACGTATGCGTGAAATGCGGGAAAGAACTCCCGCTCGGTGCGCGTTTCTGCAATGAGTGCGGCGCGCCCCAGGAATAAGGAGGTAACGGTATGAAAAAGGCTCTCGGGCGCAATCTCGCCCTCATTCTCCTCGGCGTCCTGTTCGCCGTTTGGAACATTCTCGTCTGGGTGTGCGTCAGCTACACGGTCGGCGTCAAAGAGGCGAAGCTGTTCTTCTACTGCTCTTACGGGTTCATCACCCTCGCGTTCCTCGTCGCGGCGCTCGGCATCCTCGTCATCCGCGTCCGCAAGAACACGATCTTCTCGGTCAACCTGCCCTGCTATCTTGCGATCGGGATCTACTTCATCATCACGTTCGTGATGGACACCATCTTCATGTGCTTCCCCCGCGGAACGAACGTCCCCGGGATCGTCGTCCCCAATGTGATCCTCTTCCTGCTCTTCGTTGCGCTGTTTGCGGTCGCATACTTTGCAGTCGCGCACATCGGCGGGCACAACAAGGAGATCGACGAAAAAGTCCAGAAGCTCAAGATAAGCGCGATCGAAGTCGGCCAGATCGCGGCGCTTGCCGAGGACGAAGAGGTCCGCAGCGCCCTCCTTGCCCTCCGCGAAGCAGTGGAATACAGCGATCCCATGGGCGTCCCGCAGACGGCTTCCTACGAGGAAGAGTTCTCGAAGAAGGTCTCCGAGATAAGGCTCCTCGTCGAGGAGAACTGCGCGAAGGAGTCCGTCATGGGCAAGATCAAGTCGGCGAAAAACAAGCTCACCGAGCGCAATGAGATTTTGAGATCGTTGAAGTGAGGATAAAGTCGTGGCAGAAACGGAAATGAAGGAGCAGGTATTCAACGGCGAAAAGGGCGTGAAGATGATCGTCACGAGGACGCAACTTCTCCTCGAGACCCCGAAGTCCTTCCTCGTCATCAGCCTCGGCTCCATCGCGGCGATCCACCTCGAAAAGAAGAAGAGTTTCTACAGGGTGCGCATCAGCGCCCGTTGCGACGTGGACTCCGACTATATGAAGGAAAACGAGACCCTCATCACCCTCAGCGCGGACGATGCGAAGCGTTTCATCGCCGTCCTCAAAACGGTGTCGCTCGGGTAACGGAAAAGGAGAGAGAATATGGATGCAATGTCCTTCCTGTGTTCGGGGTGCGGCCAGCCGCTCGACATCGATTTCAAAACAAGAAAGGGGATCTGCGCATGGTGCGGGACGGTCAACACCTTCCCCCGCAAGGTCTTCAACAGCAGCGACAAGGTAGAGGCGGATATCAAGAGCTGTCTTCGGTGCTTCTCCGAACAGCGGTATGCGGACGCCCGCAAGCACGCGGAGGACGTTCTCACCGTCGCCGTCGACAATGTCCCCGCCCTCTTCGTGCGCGCCTATTACGACGCATTCCTCGACGAGAACAAAGTCGCTTGGCGGATGGAGGAGTTCTTCAACCAGATCCGCACCATCGAGATGGACGCCGAGGAGATCGAGCCGACGGCGACCCTTTTCCGCACCACCGCCGTAAAACTCGAGGCGTATGAGGGGAGAGTGCTTACTTGGGCGGACCACAACCTTGCAGGCTCCGAACTTTGCAACTTTGCGGAGATGTTCTTCGTCCCTCTTCTCATGAAGAAGACCAATATCAACTTCTTCACCCGCGATCTCTGCGATACTCTCAAGAGCATTGCGGCGAAGTGTTCCATCCCCAAAGTTTGCTACGCCCTTCTCGCGGCGATCAAGAACAACCCCGATTCCCCCTATCCCGAGAACCGCTTCTTCCTCAAGACGAAGACGCAGCGGTTTTACGATGAGTTCGTCGTCCCGCTCGGGGGGATCATTCAAGCTATGGAATCACAGGGGCTCAGAGATAAATTCTACCCCGTGTATCAGAAACAAAAGGAGGATTTGAAAATCAAAATGGGAGGTAACAACTAATGTCAGAAGGCTATGTCGATCTGTCACCCATTGTAAGAAATATCAATGCGCTGGCAGATACCGTCAACAGGGTCGGCAACGCCGTCGTGTCGCTGGATAACCGCTTCACGTCGGAGATGGCGATCGTCAAGCAGGATCTCGACAATCTGCGCAAGGGCTTCATCACGATGATGGAGGAGAACCGCCGTGCCGCGGCGCTCCAGCGCGCGATCACCGAGATCATCCGTGTCCGTCAGGAACTCGAGAGAGATTACGGCAACTACAAGATCGTCCGTAACACCATGCTCGGTATCCTCGAAGCGACCGACCTCAAACTCATCCGTCAGACCACGATCAAGACGTGTACCGAAGAGCTTATGCTCTCCACGCCTCGCTATTGGCTCGCACCCGTCCTGATCGCCCTCTCCGCATGGATCGCGAACGACAAGCCTCTTGCGACCCGCGCCCTGAAGGAAGCGCTCCGCCGCGACGAGGAGAAGACCTGCCTCGTGTTCGCGCTCGTCTGCCGCAGAAACCAGCGTACGACGGCCTGCTTCGAGTGGCTGTCCCGCTACTTCGCGAAGCAGAAGGCGAACGATATGCAGGAGAGCATCATCGCCTATATCAACGCCTATACGAACGGCGTGTTCGGCGTCGATCCCAACAACCTTTGCGAAGAGTATATCTCCCATTGGATGAACGAACTGCAGTCCACCAACCCCAACTTCGAGCAGGAGCAGGTCGACTATTGGAAGAGAGTCTACGCCACCTACTGCAAGGATACGACGGGCCAATATCCCGTCCTTGCGGAAGTTGCGAAGCCCGAGTTCGCCCGCATCAATGAGTATCTCATGCGCGTCAACGCCACGCCCGAGATCATCGCGTTCTTCTCCAATATCCTCAATACGGAGGTCGACCGCGAGGCCCTCGCCACGGCGATCGATAACGAACTCATCAAGCTCGTGAAGAACTACGATAAGGACGAGGCTCCCCTCCGCGAAGAGGAAGAATACCTCAACGACGTCAAGACTTCCAACGGTAACGAAGAGTGGGCGAAGAAGCGTCAGGCGCTCCGCCGCGCCCAGAGAGCGGACAGAAAGGTCGACTTCGCGGAACAGCTCTCCAAGGCCATCCTCGCTCCCACCAACGAGAACGTCTCGGCGAAGAAGACGGCGATCCGCTTCATGAACGGTTACATAAAGGGCGCGTTCAAGCAGTTCATCGAGGAGAAGGCTCCCGCCTATCCCGAAGAGATCACCATCAACACCTTCGCATGGAAAGGCACGACGAAAGACGGGTCCAACCAGGCGGAACTCATCAAGTCCTACGAGAAAGAGATCAACGGCAGACGCGAGAAAGAACTCACGGATCTGAAGGCGAAGAACAAGAAGAAGATGATCGCGTTCTTCTCCGTCGCGGGCGTGTTCGCAGTCCTTGCTCTCATCGGCATGATCGTCGGTATCGCGGCGGCTCCCGCCATGTGGGCGCTGTTTGCGATCGGCCTCCTTCTCGGCGTTATCTTCCTTGTCCTCGCTTTCAGGGTGAAGTCCTTCATCAAGACGAAGACGGCAGAGATAAACGGACGATATGATAACATGCTGAAAGCGGGCGCGCAGAAGATCATTGCCGCCATCAAAGAGTATGTTGCGGCGAACGCGATCGTACACGGATTCGATGCAGTCGCGAGCAGCGAGCGTCTCCTTCTCGGGCAGAACGAGGAAGAGGAGACCGAGGAACAGGCAGAGGCGGAAGAGGGCGATGTCGACCTCGAAGCGGCCTTTGCGGACGTAACGGAAACCACCGCAACGGAGGAAACGGACAATGGCTGATGAAATGAATATGGATATGGGCGATCTCGGCGATCTCGGCGAGTTCAGCATGGACGGCGACGGATTTGCCCCCGTGATCGAAGACGAACAGGAGATCCTTTCGCAGGATCTGCAGGGATTTGCGAGCGGGTTCCCGGATTGGGACCTTCTCCCTCCCAAGCGTTAAAAGCCCTCCCCCGGCGGTCCCCGCCGGGGGCTTTTTTCGTTTTCCTCGGCTCCCCCGTCCGCGATACACGGTATGCCCCGCATTGGGGTGACGCGGTAAGGGCATGTCAGCACGCGCTCTTGCCCCCTCCTCGGGAGGGGGTGTCCCGCAGGGACGGGGGTGGGCAAGGGAGGACGCGCAACCGTTGGAATACGTCATGTCGCCCCGCTACGTCATTGTCGTCCCGCTACGTCATGTCGCCCCGTTACGTCATGTCGAGCGTAGTCGAGACATGACACGGC
>CANRFW010000023.1 GCA_947630035.1 uncultured Clostridia bacterium
CGCCACCTCCTCTCCAAGGGGTACGACTACGAGACGGCGCACGCCGCGCTCGCGGGGCTTGAAGATGAAGATCAAACTGATTGAAGAGACGGTCTCCACCAACGAGACCGTCAAACAATACCTGCCCGAAAGGGAGGATATCGTCCTCTCGGCACGCCGCCAGACGGGCGGCAAGGGCACAAAGGGGCGCTCCTTTCTCTCCGGGGAGGGAGGCGTCTATCTTTCTTTTCTCACCTTTTACGAGAACTTTCCCGCCTCCCGCGCCTTCGAAATCATGGCGCATGCGGCGGTTGCCGTGTGCCGTACGGCGGAGGCGTTCGGCGTCACCCCCTCCCTGAAGTGGGCGAACGACGTCCTCGCCGCAAGCCGTAAGCTCTGCGGCATCCTCGTGGAGAACTCCGTCAAAGGGGATCTTCTCGACTACAGCATCGTCGGCATCGGGCTGAACGCCGAGAACGACGTCTCCTCCCTCGGGGGGATCGCCGTCTCGCTGCGGGAACTCTCTTCCGCCCCCTTTACCGCGGATACGGTTCGGGAGCGGCTCATCGTGGAATACGGAAAGAAGACGGATTTCGCGGACTATCTCCGCTATCACCGCTACCTCGGCGGGAGGGTGCGCGTCGTCGAGGGGACCCGCACCTACGAGGCGGTCGCCCGCGCCATCCTTCCCGACGGCAGGCTCGAGATCGAAGAGGGGGGGACAAGGCGCGCCCTCTCGAGTGCGGAGATCCGTCTCGATTTTTCGTCCCCCGGACTGAATAAGAAATAGGAGATTGCGCTTCGGAGCGCACGGAAAAAATGAAACGGGCATATTCCTTTGAAGAAATACGCGGGGAGACGATATTCTCCCTCATGGAGAGGGCGGGGCTTGCCCTTGCGGATGCGGTCGGAGCCGCCATGGAGCGGCTGCACGCCGAGGCGCTCTTCGTCTGCGGCGGCGGCAACAACGGCGGGGACGGGTTCACCGCGGCCCGCATCCTCCGCGAGAGGGGGAAGGAGGTCGCCGTGCTGTGCCTCGCGAAGACCTTTTCGGAGGGCTGCGCGGCGGCAAAGGAGAAATATAGGGGCGAAGTCCTCGGCAGAATGCCCCGACGGAGATACCCCCTCGTCGTCGACTGCGTCCTCGGCACGGGCATCTCCCGCCCGCCCGAGGGGGACGCGGCCGTTCTCATCGACTTCATCCGCGGCGCGGACTATGTCATCGCATGCGACGTTCCGAGCGGACTATGTGAGGGCGGCATCGCCTGTTCCCCGTGCGTGAAGGCGGACGAGACCGTCTGCATGGGCGGATTAAAAGAGGCGCTCCTCCTCGCGGACGGCGCCGACTTTGCGGGGAAGATCGCCGTAGCCGACCTCGGCCTTCCCCTCGAAGGGGGCGCGGAAGTGTGGGAGGCGGGGGACGTTGCCGCCCTCTTCCCGAAGAAGAGATCGCACACGAATAAGGGGGATTACGGGAGCGCCGCCATCCTTGCTACTTGCAATATCCTCGGCGCGCCCCTCCTCGCGGCGGGCGCGGCGCTGAAGAGCGGCGCGGGGTACACCGATATCTATATGACCTCCTCGTCGGTGCCCTGCGGGGATGCGGCGAGACTCGCGGCCTTTCAGACGACGGACGAACTGCACCGCGCTCTGTGTGCGGCGAAGTATCCCGCCTGCCGCTTCTCGTTCTACGACGGGGAGCCTGTCTTTGCCGAGGCGGTCGCCTTCGGCATGGGGGCGGGGATGGGGGAGACGACGCGCACCATCCTCGGCGAACTCTTTTCCACCTATCACTGCGGGACCCTCGTTCTCGACGCCGACGCCCTCAACACCTTGGCGGCATACGGCGCGGACATGCTGAAGGAGAGAAAGTGCCCTGCCGTCATCACCCCGCATATCAAGGAGTTTGCCCGCCTCACGGGCAAGACGGTGCAAGAGATCCTCAGAGATCCCGTCTCCTGTGCAAAGGAATTTTCCAAGGAATACGGCACGGTCGTCGTCCTCAAAAACAACCGCACCGTCATTGCCGAAGGGGACAGGGTTGCCGTCAATACGACAGGGTCTCCCGTCCTCGCAAAGGGGGGCAGCGGGGACATGCTCGCGGGCTTCCTTGCGGGGACGCTGGCGCGCGGGATCGCCCCCTTCGAAGCGGCGGTTGCGGCCTCCTATTTTTGCGGAAAAGCGGGGGAGATCGCGGCGGAAAAGATGGGGGAGTACGCCCCGGACGCCTCCGATCTCATAGAATGCCTTCCCGAAGCGATGGCACGTCTCGCCCGCTGAATTTCAAAAGATTAGAAGAAAATGCCCGATAAACGGGCATTTTTCGCGTTTTGCATAGTACTATGCGTGACATAATCAGGCCGAATAGCCGAAGATCCGCACGCAGACGGCGCAGGTTAAGAGGATGCCGCCCGAGATGAGATAGTACACGGGGAAGAAAGTGAAGAGGCTCATCGCGAGTAGGAATACGCCGCTTATAAAGTAGGGGCGGGCGTTGTGCTTGGAGAAGGCGACGCGGAGTTTGGTCCGTGCCGTCCGCCGCGGAAGCTCCCCGCAGATGAGGGGATCGGGGGTCGTCCCCGTGCGTTCGAAGAGGGCGTAGGCCGCGTCTCCCTTTTCCGCCTTTTTCCCGAAAGAGAAGAGGAGCTTTTCCGCCTCGGAAGTCAGGTCGTTGCACCAGAGGGTGAAAGGCTCCTCCCCGTATTCGCGCAGGATAGCCGCCACCGCGTCCGCCGAGAGGGGCTGCATCGTATAGAGGGGAATGGCAAGCTCCCCGTCGCAGCGGATGCAGTCGTCCTCGCAGTGCGCCTCCCGCCCGTCCGCCGTGAGGGCGCCGATGAGAGCGGCGCGCACCCGTTCCCCCTTTTCGAGGGCGAGGTGGAGAAGGAGGGCGTCCCGCGCCTCCCGCGCTTTTTTCGTTATCGCCCGCTTTTGCCGCCTTGCGTACAGAAAGAGGAAGACGAGGGCGAGGGTCGCGAGGGCGAGGAGGGCCGCCGCGGTCACCGCAACGGGCAGGGGGACGCGGTAATAGCGGAGAATGCACAGGGAGAACAGCCCCGCGGAAAAGGTGTAAAAGAGGAGGTCCGCCACAAACGGCAGGTCGATTTTACGCATATTCCGATTTTTGACCGCCGATTTCCGAATTAAACTTGCAAAGCGGAAAAAAGTATTGTATAATAGATAGGATGAAAGTCGCTCTCTTCGGCGGGTCCTTCGATCCCGTCCATCTCGAACATGTCCGCATCGCCGCGGCGGCGAGGAAAGCGCTCGGGCTTGACAAGGTCATCGTGATGCCCGCGGGGCTTGCTCCGCACAAAAACGGGGCGGTCGTCTCCGCGGAGGAGAGGATCGCCGCCTGCAAGATCGCCTTCCGCGGCTGTGATTGGGCGGAGGTAAGCGACTTCGAGGCGCGCTCTGCGGGAAAGAGCTACTCCTATCTCACCTGCCGCGCTCTGCGGGAAAAGTACCCCGATGCGGAGCGCTACTTCCTCGTCGGCGCGGATATGCTCGAAAACTTCTTCTCGTGGAAGAACCCCGAGGAGATCGTCCGCCTCACCGAACTCGCCGCATGCGGCAGGGAGGAGCAGTTGTCTCCCGCCCTCAAGGAGCGCTTTTTTGCCCGCTTCGGGAGGGAGGTACGGGAGATCGCCTACACGGGCGGGGCGGTTTCCTCCACGCAAATTCGCGTGGGGCTTGCCTTCCGCGGCTATACGAAGACCGACCTTTCGGGCATGGACGGCGAAGTCCTCTCCTATCTTGAAGAGCGCGGGCTGTACCGCAGAGGGGAGGCGGAAGCCCTCCTTCTCGAAAAGGAGACGAGGCGGGCGCACAGCTACAGGGTCGCGCTCATGGCTTGCGGCGCGGCGAAGCGGGCGGGAGTATCCGAAGAAAAGGCGCTCCTCGCCGCCATGCTGCACGATTGCGGGAAGTATGCTCCGCTCTCTTCCCCCCTCCTCGAAGGATTCCGTCCGCCGCGGGATGTCCCTCCGCCCGTTCTGCACCAATACACGGGGGCCTATCTTGCGGAGCATGCGTTCGGCGTAGAAGACGGGGAAGTACTCGCCGCCATCGCCTGCCACACGAGCGGGAGGGAGGGGATGACCGCCCTCGACGCCCTCATCTATCTCTCCGATCTCTTGGAGCCTTCCCGCGATTTCGAGGGGGTTGAAGACCTTCGCGCCCTTTTTAGAGCTGATCTTTTCCGCTGTCTCCGCGCCGCCCTCGAGCGGGAAACGGAGTACTTAAAGAGGAGCGGCAAGCCCATCTATCCCCTCACGGAGCGGGCATGCGAATGGGCAAAGCAAACAATAAAAGGCTGATTTCGTAGGTTTGCGAAGTACTATGCGTGACATAATAGCCGTATTTTCGGCAAAAATTCAATAAACCGAGCAAGGAGGAAAGTATGGAAGGCAAGGAATTGGCTTACAAGGCGGCAAAGGTGCTGTCCTCGAAAAAGGCGCAGGATATCGTCATTCTCGACGTGGGCGAGCAGACGGTCGTGTGCAGTTACTTCGTGGTGGCGAGCGGCAGAAGCACCACGCAGGTGCGGGCGCTGTGCGACAACGTCGAAGAGGAACTCAAAAAGATAGGGATTGCCCCCGTCCGCACGGAGGGCGTCCGCGAGGGGCGCTGGGGGGTGCTTGACTACGGCGACGTGATCGTCCACATTTTCAACGAGGAATCCCGCCTCTTCTACTATCTCGAGCGGCTCTGGGATTCGGGGCGCAACGTCGTAAAATACGAAGATCAGGATTAAAGGGGAAGACCGATGAAAAAAGTTTTGTCCGCGGCGGCCGCGCTCTCCGTGTTTGTTCTCGCGGCGTTTGCGGGTTGCCGCAACGACGGCACGCATTTCGACCGCTACGACGACGCGCCCTATTCCGTGGGGAACGGTTCCGCCGTCTCCGTCTATGCGATCGAGATCGAGTGGCCGTACGGGGAGGTCGTCGTCGAGACTTCCTTCGATTCCACCGCGGTCACCTTTAAGGAGGAGACCTCTGCCGAAGATCCCGCCCTGCTTCTCCATTCCCGCCTGCAGGGGGGAGAGCTTTCCGTAAAATATGCGGCATCGGGGGCGGATCTTTCCGGGCTTCCCGCAAAGAGGCTCACCGTCGTGGTCCCCGCCCTCATGACGATCGCGGAACTCGATATCGAGACGGTCTCCGCCCCCGTCGCCGTGCGCGGCGTCCGCGGGACGACCCTCAACGTGGAGACAAATTCGGGCGGGCTTATCGTGACGGATTTCTCCTTCGCCGAGGCGGATATCGAGACGAATTCGGGGGACGTCGTCCTCGAACTCGGCGAGCAGGCCTTTTCCTTCCGCTTCACCTCGAAGAGGGGGCGGATCGACGATGAGTATGACTGCATGCACACGGGCACCGGCGCGTGGCAGCACGGGCAGGGGAGCATTCATTTTACGGTGGAGACCGTTTCGGGCGGCCTCTATCTGCGGAAGTCGATCTGAAAAGAGCCGTCTTAAAGAGACGGCTTTCACTTGAAAGAGATCTGTTTGGGCGCGCCGTATTCCGTCTTGGCGCGCTTTTTCTTGCGCTCGACGAGAAAATACACGGGGTCCTCCTTGGGGGGAGGCTTGGGACGGGCGCGTCTCGTAAGCGCACGGTAGCCGAGGAGGGCGAGCCGCATGAGGTGGACGAGCGCGGCACAGACGAGGAGGATGAGGAGCAGGAACCAAAATCCCTGCCATTGGACGGAGAGGTTCATGCTCCCCATTGTAATGCCCGCGTCCTGTCACAAAATGGGAGAGAGGGGAGTATTTTCCGAAGTTTTCGGGGAAAATTTCCGTTATGGAACAGGGAACCTATCTATCCCCCGCGGAAGCGGCGGAATACGGAGAATTCAAACGGACGAGGAGGGAGGCGGAGATCGGCATCACCCTACAAAAACTCATGGCGGACGGCTCCCGCCGCGAGACGGACAAACATCTTTTGCGGACCCTCTGCGATGAAGTTTTGAAGCTCCATGCCTGCGGGATCGTCGTCTCCCCCGTAAACGTTGCGGAGGCGAAGAGGCGGCTCGGGGAGAGGGCGGTCGTCGCCGTCCTTGCGGGCGGGACGGGGGAGACCCTTCCCGCCGTCAAAAGATACGAAGTGAAGAGGGCCGTTCGCGCGGGTGCGGGGGAGGTGCGCCTCGTGCCTATGTACTCCGCGCTCTTTGCGGGAAACGCCGTCTACCTTAGGCGGGAGGTGCGCAGGGTGCGGCGGGCCGCGGGGAAGAGGGCGCTCATCCTCTCCCTCGAAGACCATGCCATCGGGGAGCGGGAAATCGCGCTCGGCGTGAGGGCGGCGCTCGAAGGAAGGGCGGACGGCGTGTGCGTACGGGGGGAGATCGATCTTCTCACCTGTGCCGTAAAGAGCGGCGCGGACAGGTTGCGGGTGGACGTCTCGGGGGTGGAGAACGCCGAACAGCTCCGCCTCCTCATCAAGGCGGGCGCCCACCGTGCGGCGACGGCCTGCGCCGAAAAACTCGCGGAGGAAATGTACCGCGCCTTGGAGGAAAGCGGGGAAGCACCGCCCGCGGGAGGGGAGGCGTAATCGGTCGAAAAAGGGCCGTTTGTCCCCGAAAAATTGAGACCGTTTCGTGAAAATGTGAAAATGCCCGTGCAAAACGCTTTGAAAATTTTCGGAAATATAGTACAATAGACGGGTGATAACGTGCGCGTCACTATTTTGATACGGGCGCGCGCGAGGCAAAAACAAACGGAACGAATACGGAGTCGGAATACAGTATGGGACTTTTCGGTTACATTATGGGCGGCGACAGCCGCAGGAGCCTCAAAAAGCTCAACAAACAGGCGCTCGCCGTAGAGGCGCTCGAGCCGAAGTACGCGGCAATGTCCAACGACGAGCTGCGCGGACAGACGGCGATCTTCAAGGAGCGTCTCCAAAAGGGGGAGACCCTCGAGCAGATCCTGCCCGATGCGTTCGCCGCTCTCCGCGAGGCGAGCTGGCGCGTCCTCGGCATGAAGCACTTCCACGTGCAGATCGTCGGCGGCATCTGCCTCTTCCAGGGGCGTATCGCCGAGATGAAGACGGGCGAAGGCAAGACGCTCGTCGCCACCCTTCCCGCCTACCTCGAGGCCCTCTCGGGGAAGGGGGTACACATCGTCACCGTCAACGATTACCTCGCCCGCCGCGACGCGGAGTGGATGGGCAAAGTCCATAAATTCATGGGGCTTACGGTGGGCGTCGTCATCCCCGGCATGAGTGACGACGACAAGCGCGCCGCCTACAACTGCGACATTACCTACGGCACCAACAACGAATTCGGTTTCGACTATCTGCGCGACAACCTCAAATCCGACCTGAAGGCGATGGTCCAGCGCGATCTCAACTTCGCGATCGTCGACGAGGTGGACTCCATCCTCATCGATGAGGCGAGAACGCCCCTCATCATCTCGGGCAAAGGGGAACAGTCCTCCGACCTCTATGAGAGGGTAGACCGCTTCGTCCGCACCCTCGAGGGCGGCTTCGACGACGAACTCAAGGACCTTGAAGAGGCTTCCCGCAAGAAGAAAGACAGGGAGTCGGGCGCGCAGAAGCTCCGCCGCGCCGAGGAACTCGAGTGGGACTACGTCATCGAGCGCAAGGAAAAGCAGGTCCAGCTCACCGAGTACGGCGCAGAAAAAGCGGAGAAGTTCTTCGGCATCGAGAACATTGCCGATATCGAACACGCCTCCCTCAACCATCATATCCAGCAGGCGCTGAAAGCGCACAAGCTCTTCCACCTCAATGAGGAGTATATCATCAACGAGGGGGAGATCGTCATCGTCGACGAATTCACGGGCCGTCTCATGATCGGGAGACGGTATTCGGACGGGCTTCACCAGGCGATCGAGGCGAAGGAACACGTGAAGGTGCGCGAAGAGAACAAGACGTACGCCACCATCACCTTCCAGAACTATTTCCGTCTCTACCGCAAACTCTCGGGCATGACGGGTACCGCCAAGACGGAGGAGGCGGAGTTCCGCACCATCTACTCCCTCGACGTCATCGAGATCCCCACCAACCGCCCCGTGGCGCGTATCGACTTGCACGACAAGATCTTCTCCACCGAAGAGGGCAAGAAGAAGGCGATCGTCCGCGAGATCGCGGAGCGGCACGAAAAGGGACAGCCCATCCTCGTGGGTACCGTCTCCGTCGATAAATCGGAGGAGCTTTCCCGTCTCCTCATCCGCAACGGGATCAAGCACAATATCCTCAACGCGAAGAACCACGAGCGCGAGGCGGAGATCGTCGCGCAGGCGGGAAGATACGGCGCCGTCACCATTTCCACCAACATGGCGGGCCGCGGTACCGATATCCTCCTCGGGGGCAACCCCGAGTACCTCGCCAAGAAGAGACTGCGCGAGGAGGGGGTCGAGCGGGAGGACGTCGAGCTTGCGACGAGCTATGCCGAACTCGACGAAGAGAAGGAGAAGATCCGCACCCGCTACCGCGAACTGTACGATATGTACAAGAAGCAGACGGACGAGGAAAAGGAGAAAGTCATCGAGGCGGGCGGGCTTTGCATCGTCGGCACCGAGCGGCACGAGAGCCGCCGTATCGATAACCAGCTCCGCGGCCGTTCGGGAAGACAGGGAGATATCGGCGCATCCGTCTTCTTCCTCTCTCTCGAAGACGACCTCATGAAGAGGTTCGGCGGCGAGCGCATGAAGGGGATCTACGAGCGCAGCAAGCTCGAGGAAGACGAAGCCCTCGAGAGCAAACTCCTCACCCGTCTCATCGAGTATGCGCAGAAGCAGATCGAGGGCAGGAACTTCGGCATCCGCAAGAACGTCCTCCAATACGACGACGTGATGAACCAGCAGCGCAAGATCATTTACGCCGAGCGCATGAAGGTCATCAAGGGGGAGAGCGTACACGCGCAGGTCCTCAAATACATTCCCGACTATGTGCGCGAAGTGGTCGCGGGCGCCGTCAATATCGAGCAGATGCCCGAAAAGTGGAGCGCGGACGACCTCAACGCCGCCCTCGAACAGCGGCTCATCCCCGAGGGGACGAAGTATGTCACGCAGGAAAAACTCGATAAGTGGGACTATGAGACGGCGATAAAGAAGATCTCCGAGAAGACGGAGAAGTGCTACGAGGAGAAGATCGCGCGTATCCGCGAGGAGGCGCACATCGACTTCGAGCAGTTCGAGCGCTGGATGCTCCTGCGCAATGTCGACGCCAACTGGATCGACCATATCGACGCGATGGACCGTCTCCGCAAGAGCATCACCCTCCGCGCCTACGGGCAGATCGACCCCGTCATCGCCTACAAGCAGGAAGGGTTCGCAATGTTCGACGAGATGATCGAGCGCATTCAGGAGCGGACCATCATGCACCTTCTGAAGGCACAGCTCCGCGTCCAGCAGCAGCCCGTACAGCGCATCATGCCCACCATCGAACGGCAGGCACAACCCGCGGAGAGCGGGGCGCAGCAGCCCGCACGGCCCGCGGCTCTTCCCGACGAACGCACGGCGAGCGCCGTCTCCGTCGCGGGAGGACAGGTGCCGCGCGCGATCGACGTCAACTCCCTCCGCACGAGCGGATCGGAGAAGTACAACCCCGCCACCATGCAGAAAAAGAAGAAGATCGGTCCCAACGAGCCTTGCCCCTGCGGAAGCGGTCTCAAATACAAGAAGTGCCACGGGAAGCCGTAAACCGCGTTAGAATTCCGTTTGGCAAGGGCACAAAAACAAGGTAGAAAGAGACAGCAAACAGCAGCGATATGTTCAAAGCCGACGATTACAGACTGAAACTCAAATCTCTCGAAGACACCCTCGCCGAGGCGAAGTACGCGCTCGACGTGGATAACCGCGCCGCGCGGGTCGCCGAACTCAAAAAGGAGCAGGAAAAGCCCGAGGTATGGCAAGACCTCGAGCAGTCCAAGAAGATCGCGCGGGAGATCGCCGCATGCGAGAGCAAGATCGCGTCCTACGAAAAGGGGCGCAAGGCGCTCGACGACGCATACGAGATCGTCGACCTCATCGAGGAGACGGAGGAAGAGGACCTCATTCCCGAACTCGACAAGATGATCGCGGCGGCGGAGGAGGACATCGAGGAGATGCGCGTAAGAGCGCTCCTCCGCGGCAAGTACGACAGCGCCAACGCGCTCCTCTCCATCCACGCGGGCGCGGGCGGCACCGAGGCGTGCGACTGGGTGTCCATGCTCTACCGCATGTATTGCCGCTATGCCGAGCGCTGCGGATACAAAGTGACGGAGATCGACCGTCTCGCAGGGGACTCCGCGGGGCTGAAATCGGTGGACTTCCGCGTCGAGGGAGAGAATGCCTACGGCTACCTCAAGGCGGAGATCGGCGTGCACCGCCTCGTCCGCATTTCGCCGTTCGACGCGAACAAGCGCCGCCAGACTTCTTTCGCCTCCCTCGAGGTCATGCCCGAAGTGGACGACGACAACGAGATAGAGATAAAGGACGAGGATATCCGCATCGACGTCTACCGCTCCTCGGGTGCGGGCGGACAGAAGGTCAACAAGACGGAGACCGCAATCCGCATCACCCACTACCCGACGGGCATCGTCGTCACCTGCCAGAACGAGCGCAGCCAGCTCCAGAACAAGGAGATGGCGTTCAAATACCTGCGCGCCCGTCTTCTCGAGAAGCAGATCGAGGAGCGCATGGCGGCAGAGGCGGCGCTTAAAGGCGAGACCAAAAAGATCGAGTGGGGCTCGCAGATCCGTTCCTACGTCTTCTGCCCCTATACCCTCGTGAAGGACCACAGAACGGGGTACGAAAAGGGGGACGTGCAGGCGGTGATGGACGGCGACATTCAGGGCTTTATCATCGACTACCTCAAAAAGTCATAAGCCATTGCCCCGGTTCCGTGCGTTTTCACGCCACCCGAGCATATCTAACTACGCCACCCAAGCGAATAAAAACACGCCATCCGAGCGTATATAGCTACGCCCCAAAGCGTATAAAAACACGCCACCCGAACGTAAAAACACGTCATTCCGAACGTATAAACACGCCACCCGAACGTAAAAACACGTCATTCCGAGCGTAGCCGAGGAATCTCACCTTATTATAAAGCCATGAAAGAACCGATCATCTTGGGCATAGAATCCTCCTGTGACGAGACGGCTGCGGCGGTGGTCCGCAGCCGCACTCTTTTATCGGACGAGATCGCCTCGTCCGCTTCCGTCCACGCGAAGTACGGCGGGGTCGTGCCCGAGATCGCCTCCCGCGCCCATGCGGAGGCGGTGGACGACGTCGTCCTGCGCGCCCTCGCCGCGGCGGGGGTCAAGAAGGAGGAACTCGACGGAGTTGCCGTCACCTACGGCGCGGGGCTTCTCGGCTCTCTTCTCGTCGGGCTGTCCTTTGCAAAGGGGCTTGCCTACGGGCTGCACATCCCGCTTATCGGGGTCAACCACGTCCGCGGGCACCTCGCGGCGGCATACCTCGAGGACCCTTCCCTCGAACCGCCCTTTGTGACCCTTCTCGCGAGCGGCGGGCATACGGCGATCCTGTATGCGCCCGACGAGGCGACCTTCGAAGTCCTCGGCGGGACGTTGGACGACGCGGCGGGGGAGGCGTTCGACAAGGTCGCCCGCGTCCTCGGACTGCCCTATCCGGGCGGCCCCCGCGTGGAGGAACTCGCCCGGCAGGGTGCCCCCTCCGTCCCCATGCCCAAGATGCTGAAGGGGATCGGCGGCTACGACTTTTCTTACAGCGGACTCAAGACGTATATCGTCAACTATGCCCACACGATGGAACAGCGGGGGGCGGAGTGGAACAAGGCAGACCTCGCCTGCTCCTTCCAGCATGCCGCGCTCGATATCCTCGCCGAAAAGGCGGTGGAGGCGGCGCGCGAAAAGGGGTGCGGCACGGTGACGGCGGGGGGCGGCGTGATCGCAAACGGGTACCTCCGCGAACTTCTTTCAAAAAAATGCGCGGAGGCGGGGCTTCATCTCGTCCTCCCCGCGAGAAAGCGGTGTACCGACAACGGCGCCATGATCGCCGCAGAGGGCCTCCTCAAATACAAAAGAGGGGAGTTCTCCCCCCTCACCTTAAACGCACAGGCAAGCATCCCCCTGCGATAAAAAACGAAGTCCTCCCGGATCGGGAGGACTTTTTTCAGCGGTTGAATTTGCGGTGTTCCTTGCGGTATTCGCTCGGGGTCACGCCGCATTCTTTTTTGAAGGTGCGGATGAAGTGGCTGAGGCTCTCGTAGCCGAGGATGGAGGAGATCTCGAGGATCTGCATATCCGAGCCGCGCAAAAATTCCTTCGCGCAGTCCATCTTTGTCCGCGTCACATATTCGATGATCGTCTTCCCCGTGAGGCTCTTGAAGAGGGGGGCGAGGCGGGAGTAGCTGTACGGCGTGTGCGCCGCGAGTTCCTTCACGTCCGTCGTCTTGAGGTAAGGGTCGTTGAGGACGCCGAGGAAATCGGTCAGCCATTCGGGCATGTTCTGGGTTACGGGATAGACCTGCTCGATCATGCCCGCAAGCATCTGGTGCAGGATGAGTTTGAGGTGGAAGATCTTGTCGGCATGGGGGATCTTCTGCGAACTCAAAGTCAGGACGCCCGTCACCGTCTTTTTCAGCCCCGTCTCCGAGAGAAGGAAAAAGAGCGGTTCTTCGCGGGAACGGATCTCCCGCAGGAGGGAACCGTCCTCACGGAATTGGTTGAAGAACTTCTCCGCATAGTCGTTGCGGATGAGAATGTTGAGGGACTGGCAGGGCTGTCCCTCCACCATGACGGTGCAGTGGCGGTCGCCCGGGCGGATGATATAGACCTCGCCGACCGACATACGGAAAGTTTTCCCGTTGATCTTGTTGAGGAGAGCGCCGTGCGTCACGAGCATGACGTTCCAATGATCGTGGCTGTGTTCAAAGGGATAGCTGTAATTGAGCCACTTAAACCCGACTTCGTCTTCGGGGTAACTGCTATGGTCCTCATATTTACATACTTTATCCGTATATTCCGAGCGCTCTTCCATCATCGTTCCTCCCTATACCGTAATTATAGTGTAATCTTTTTGATTTGTCAAGAGGTTGAGGCAAAAAAAGTTCACATAAAGAATTTTTTTATCACAACTTTGAAAACGGTGACAGGAATATGCGGAAAAGGGCTTGCAAACAAAAAGGAGAAGTGCTACCATAGTGTCCGTTCCGCCGCGGAGGGGAGGGGCACATAAAAGGGAAGAGATCGGCACAAACTCACTCGTGCGTACATAGGAGGGGTTTATGTTGAGTAAAGTGACGATCTGCGGGGTGGACACCGCGGGGCTTCCCAAACTTACGGCAAAGGAGAACGACGAACTGATGCGCGCCCTCAAGGCGGGGGACGTGATCGCACGGGAGAAGTTCATCATCGGAAACATGCGCCTCGTTCTCTCCCTCGTAAAGAGGTTCTGGGCGAAGAATGCGGGCGCGGACGACGTGTTTCAGGCGGGCTGCGTGGGGCTAATCAAGGCGATCGACAACTTCGACCTCAAATTCAACGTGAAGTTTTCGACCTACGCCGTCCCCATGATCCTCGGCGAGATTAAGCGGTACCTCCGCGACGGGAACAGTTTGCGCGTCTCCCGCTCCATCCGCGACACCGCCTACCGCATCCTCAAGGTGCGCGAGGGGCTTGAAGAGCGGGACGAGGAGGCGACGATCGGCAGGATCGCCGAGGAGATGCAGGTGAAGGAGAGGGAGGTGGTGTACGCGCTCGACGCCATCTCCGACCCCATTTCCCTCTACGAACCCGTGTACAACAAGTCGGGGGACACCCTCGAGCTGATGGACCAGATCTACGACGAGAAGCAGAGCGAGGAGAATTGGACGGAGCGGGTTGCCCTCCGCGAGGCAATGGAGCGCCTCACCGAGCGGGAGAGGAAGATCCTCCGCCTCCGCTACTACGAGGGGAAGACGCAGACGGAGATCTCGGCGGAAGTGGGCATCTCGCAGGCGCAGGTCTCCCGCCTCGAGAAAAACGCCCTCGGCTCCATCCGCAAGGAAATTCTGTAAGCGGGAAATCTTTTCGGTTTCGGCGCATACAATGAAAGCGTGGAGACGAGTTTTCAGGAACTGAAAAAGAAGGAAACGGTCAACGTTTGCGACGGGAAGCGGCTCGGAAAGGTCACGGACGTCGTGTTTTCCTATCCCGAAGGACGGGTACTCGGGATCGTTGTCCCCGGCTCGAAGGGGCTGCGGTGGGGGAAGGCGGATTTATTTATCGCCCTCAACTGCGTTGAAAAGATCGGCGTGGACGTCGTCCTCGTCGAACTCCGCTCTCCGCCGAAGCCCGAGAAAAAGCAGCAGGGAAAATGGTCTCCGCCCGAACCTCCGCCTCCCCGTACGGATAGGCGGGACTACGGAGAATATGAATAAAGAAATCGGCTTGAAGGGAAATTCAAGCCGATTTTTCGGTGTTTGCATAGTACTATGTCAGACATAAATAGGCGCAAGCGCGGTATAAATAGTCGTTCTTTCAATTTTTTATGTACCGCGTTTCGGATAGCAGCCGCACATTCTTCCGTCGGGCAGGAACCCCGTATCCGAGCATTTTTTGCAGCGGTACACGGGGAGGAAGTCCGATTCCGTAAGGTGGAGTTTTTCGAGCGCGGCGGCCCGTGCGGCGCGCGCCCTCGTAAGCTTTTCTTCGACCTTCCCGCGAGCTTCGGGGGAGAAGACCTCCGCCTTCGCAAGCTCTATTTCGCCCTTTCTCACTTCGGCTTCCGCCTTGCGGAAGTCCTCGTCCTTTTCCGCGGTCTTTCTCGCGCGCTCGGCGCCCGCCGCGGCCTTTTCGCGGAGGGCGGAGTAGTAGCGTTCCCGCTCGCCGCGCTCGTCGGCGGCGATCGCCGCCTCGCTGCGGTAGTCCCGCTTTTCGGCGGGGGCGGTCCGTTCGGGGATGAATTCGGGGGAGGAGACGCCCGCCCGCTTCCACTCGGAGAGGAGCTTGTTCATGTAGGGGAGGGCGGCCGCCGCGTTCGCGCTGCGCTTTGCCGCCTCGAGGATCATCGCCTCGGAGAAGTTCCAGCTCCGCCATGCGGCGATCATATCGAGGGCAGACTGCGTCTTGCGGAGAACGCCGCAGTGCGACTGTATCTTCTGCAGGAGGCGGAGGTCGGCGTCGCGGGCGGCACAGTAGGCGCGCACGCCGTCCCCGTCCACCACGCCCTCCGCATAGAGGCGGTCGAGGAGGGAATCGAGTTCGGGGAAACCGTAGCCGAGCTTTAATCCAAGCCCCGCGAGGAGGGTGAGGCTCTCCCCGTCGTACCCCCGTTCGAGCCACTTTTCCGCGTATTCCTCGCTGTAGGGGCGGGGGTTCTGCACCTTGATTCCCAAGCGTTTTGCAACTTTGTATACGATCTTCGTGCGCTCTTCCCGCTGGGCGAGATAGTCGCGCGCCTCCGTCTCCGTAACGATCTCCCGCTCCCGCAGTTCGCCGACGAGGGAATCGAGGGTGGAAAGGGAGCCGTGCTTCAAAGTTTCCGCACAGGCGTAGACGGCGCCCGTCTCCATGCCCGCGCCCGCCCACTTCGCAAAGAAATCGTAGTCCTGCTCCTGCGGCTTGCGGTCGATGCCGAGGAGGGTGAAAATTTTTCCGAGTTCCCGTTCGTGGACATTGAAGTCGGCAAGCTCCCGCTCCACCTGTTCATAGGTGAATTTCTGCTCGCGGCAGAGTTTTGCGGCCTTGTTCAGCATGTGGCTCGCCGTGAGTTTCTCGCCGTCTTTTTTCATGCAGTATTCGGAGACGAGGAGAAACGCCTGCGGTTCCATCTGATTGTTTTCGAGGAATTCGAGGATGCGCTGCATCTCATAGGGGCGGAGGTCTCTCCCCGCCTTCTGGAGCTGTTTATAGAGTTCGCGGTTGAATTCGGCGTACTTTTCGGGACGGAGGGGCTTGGGTTTTCCCACGGCGGAACTCACGGGGAGGTACTCCACGTAGAGGGGATCGCGGGAGAGGACGTGTACGAGGTCGCACTCCTCCCAGAAGGAAAAGATCTCTTTCAGCCTGTCGAGGGTGATGCCGAGAAGTTTTGCCGCGCTCGCCGCGTCGAACTCCTCCTTGCATTGGCAGAGGTACAGCCCGTAGAGATAGGCGCGCACCGCGTCGCCGTCGGCATGGGGGAGGTACTTCGTGATGAAGGGATTCTCCACACTCGTGCAGGCATTGGAAGTAAATTCTTTGGAAAAGGCGCTGAATGACATTCTTTCCTCCGAGGAACGCTTGCTTTTTCTTTTGATACGTTGTATAATAGTATAGCATTGCCGCCGAAAAAAGCAAGTCTTTTCGGGGTGGCGATCGAAAATCGGCGAGAATCGGAGCTGAATGCATGGTAAACACGATCTTGACGCCCGTCACGTTATGGAAAGATTTCGATACCGACCTGCCTCTCGAGGAGGCGGTCGTCTCCGAACGGGAGACGGACAGCGCCGTCGTCCGCGAGGTGGCGTTCTCGGGAAGAAAAACGGACGGAGGGGAGAGGGTACGCATCTGCGCGACCTACACGACCCCGAAAGACGCGGAGAAATTCCCCGCGATCATGGTCCTTTTCGAGGCGGGGCTTCCCTTCGACGAGGCCTTTGTGGAGCGCTTCGTCGAAGCGGGGTACGCCGTCCTCTGCGTGGATTACTCGGGAGAAGGGGCGATGCGCAAGCACACCGTCTATCCCGCGGAGATCGACTATGCGAACTACTTCCGTGCGGGAAGGAGGATGCTCTATGCCGAGCCGACCGCAAAAGAGACGAGCTGGTACGAGTGGGCGGCCGTCGCAAGGTATGCGGCGAGGTACTTAAAGGAGCGCCCCGGGGTGACGAAGATCGGCGCTATCGGGCTTCGCACGGGCGGGGAGGTGCTGTTCAAGATCGCGCCCTATGCACCCATCGACTGCATGGTCAGCGTGTGCGCGGCGGGGTGGCTCGCCTACCGCGGCATGGATAAGTTCTCGGACGGGCAGCAGCGGGTATTCGACGAGGAGAGGCACCGCTTCATCGCGGGCATCGATTCGCAGAGCTACGCTCCCCATGTGAAGTGCCCCGTCCTCCTCATCTCCGCCGTCAACGATAAGAAATACGATTACGACCGCGTCTACGATACCTTCCGCCAGATCACGGCGGAGGACAAGGCCATCCTCTTCTCGGCGCACGGGAACGGGCTGATCGGCTCTCACTCCCTCGTCGATATCGACCTCTTCTTCGATAAATATCTGAAGGAGCGCTCCGTGTTCATCTGCAAGCCCGCCTCCATTTCGGCGGACGAGGACGAGGAGGGCAACCTCGTCGTGAGAGGGGAGTACGACCCCAACGGCGAGATCACGGAGTACGGCGTCTTCTACACCGAGCGGGCGACTTCGGGCAAGACGAGGGACTGGACGAGGGTACTCGGCTCCGTCGAAAATCTCAAAGAGAACACGGGCGTCATTCCCTTAAGCGTCTATCATGGCACCGACCGCGCCCTCGCCTACACCTTTGTCCACTACTCCAACGGATTCTCCGTCACCTCCAAGATACAGGAGATCCAGATCAAGAAAAATTATGCGAACAGCAGGCTGAAGAGCCGCGTCATCTATTCCCGCAAAGACGGCATGAACGGCTTCGCGGGCTTCCGCGGGAGGGCTGCCTCCATGGCGGATTGCTTCGTAAGCGGCCAGAGTTCCGCCGTCCGCGTCGAGACGGGGTACGGCGGCATCAAAGGCGTGACCGCCGATTCCGGCCTCGTCTCCTACCGCGTGGGCGAGCCGGGGTACGAGCCGCCCGAGGGAGCCTCTTTCCACTTCGACGTGTATGCCCCCGAGACGACCTCCCTCAAGGTCATCTTCTATAAAGACGAGGGGGAGAACATGGGCTATTCCGCCACTGCGGAGGTCGAGGGCGGCGGCAAGTGGAAGAGCTTTGTGTTCGACGCAAACGATTTCAAGACGGAGATGGGTATCCCCATGCGGGAGTATGAGGGTGTTGTCTCCGTCGTCTTCCTCGCGGAGGGGAAGTTCATCATCACCAACGTGCTTTGGATCTGAAGAGGGGAAAAATGCCCAAACGTCCCGCCATGCTGAATGAGAAAAAGGAGGAGGGGAAGGGAGAAACAGTTGCCTTTCTCTCCATTCTCCTTGTCCTCATTCTCTTCTTTTCGCTCGACCTTTGGTTCTACTCCCGCTTCCTCGTGATGAACGTGCAGGGCGCCTCGATGGACGATACCTTCTACGGCGGCGTGTATGAAAACGGGGAATACGAGGGCGGCGACATTGTGTATGCGGACAGCCTCGCGGAGGCAAGGCGGGGGGACGTCGTCATCGTCGACGTGCGCAGGTACCGCTCCTTCGCTTCGCGGGGGATCGCCCGCATCATCAAGCGGCTCATTGCTACGGGGGGCGACGAACTCTACTGCGAAAACAACGTTCTCTACCTCAAAAAGGCGGGGGAGACGGACTTTTCTCCCCTCGAAGAGGACTATGTGAACGAGAAGTATCCGACCGCGGATTTCGGTCCGTACAAGGTGGGAGAGGGAGAGATCTTCGTCCTCGGCGACCACCGCAACGACAGTACCGACTCCCGCGCGGAGGGGTGCTTCAGGGAGGAGGACATCCTCGCGGTCGTGCCCGACTGGGCGATCGCCGCAAAGGACGCCACCACCAAGTGGGAGGGTTTCCGCGAGGCGGTCTACGAAAAACTCGCCGAGCTGAGGCAAAAACTTGCCTCCGCGTTCGGCGCTTGATTATTTGAAAAATTGACGGAAAATATTACGGTAAAAGGAGACTGATATGGCGATTCGACTGACGGCAGACAGCACTTGCGACCTCGGCGTATACGGGAAGGAGCGCGGCGTAGAGATCATGCCGCTCACCGTGATCTTGGGGGAAGAGAGCTTTCGCGACGGCGTGGATATCACCCCGCAGGATATTTTCGGCTATTACGACAAGACGAAGCAGCTCCCCAAGACGGCGGCGCCGAGCATCGGCGACTACGAGGAATTTTTCTCCCGTTTTACGGAGAACGGGGAGGAAGTGATCCACTTCAACATTTCCGCAAAGTCCTCCTCCGCCCACGCCTATGCGGCAGAAGCGGCGAAGAGTTTCGGCGGGAAGGTGCGCGTGATCGACAGCAAGGCGCTCTCGAGCGGGCAGGGGCTGCTCGTAATGAAGGCCTCCGATCTTCTCCGCGAGGGGAAGGGGGCGGAAGAGATCGAGGAAGAGATCAACGCCCTCCGCGGAAAGGTGAATACCTCCTTCATTCCCGACCGTCTCGACTACCTCTACAAGGGCGGACGGTGTTCGCGGATGCAGATGTACGGCGCAAACCTCCTCAAGATCCATCCCCTCATCGAGATGGAAGACGGGCAGCTCGTCGCCGATAAGAAGTACCGCGGGAGCATGGAGAAGTGCGTGCAGAGCTATGTGCGCGACCTTGCCGCCAAGTACCCCGCCTACGACGATACCCGCTGTTTTGTCACCCACAGCACGGCGGATCCCGAACTTGTGGAATTCGCCAAGAAGCAGGTGGCGGAGATCTTCTCCTTCAAGGAGATCCTCGAGACGGTCGCAGGCTCCGTCATCACGGGACACTGCGGGCGTAACACCCTCGGCGTTCTCTTCATCGCACGCTGAAAAAAACGGGAGACAGTATGGTCAAACTCTATTCGGACGCCGATTTCTGGGCGGCGCACCGCCAAAAGATGAAACTGCTGTGGGGGTTCCTCGCGGCGACCATCGTCTACGTCCTCGGGCTTGCGGGCTTTGTCACCTTCTATGTGCTTTTGCCCTATGCCGACCCGCGGGGGACGTGGATCATCGTCGCAACGAGTATTCTCACCGCCCTCTATATGTTCTTCTCCTTTCCCTACATGGGCATCAGTTACAAGCGCAGCCGCGCCTATTGCAAGATGCTCGGGTTCCTCTCCGTGGGGCTGAAGGAATATTCCGTCCTCCCCTATAAAGAGGTGGACGACTGGACGACCCGCGACGGCGTGGATGTGAACGTCGCCATCTTCGAAGTGCGCAACGCCAAGCGGGACGAACTCATGACCAGACAAATTTATATCGACGGCGAAAAGGACTTTCCGCCCTTCAAAGAGGGGCAGTTCGTGCGGCTCATCACGCAGGGGAATCTTCTCGTGGAGTACGAACTTCTCGACGGGGACCCCGCTCCCGAGGAGATCGCGGAGACAACGGAACCCGCGGAGGCGGAATCCGCGGAGGCGGAATCCGCGGCGGCCCGCGAAAAAGAGCGGACGGACGGGGAGGAGGCGTGAGATGCGTGCGGTCGTTACGGTGACGGGAACGGACAAGCGGGGCATCATCGCCAAGGTAAGCGCCCTCCTTTCGGAGTGCGGCGCGAATATCGAGGAGATCTCCCAGACGGTGCTTGCGGGGCAATTCACCATGATCATGCTCATCGATATCTCCTCTCTCACGGGGGATCTTGCGGAACTTGCGGACAGCCTTTCCGCCCTCGGGGGACGGGAGGAACTCAATATCCGCGTCCAGCATGCGGACATCTTCGACGCGATGCACGTCGTCTGAACGGTATGTTTAACGCGAACCAGATCATAGAGACGGTCGAGATGATCGAAAAAGAGCATCTCGACGTGCGCACGGTCACCCTCGGTCTCTCCCTGCTCTCCTCGGTGAGAGGGAGCGCGAAGGAGACGGCGGACGCCGTGTATGAGAGCGTGATGCGCCGCGCGGCGGGGCTTGTCCCCGCGGTGGAGGGCATTTCGCGGGAATACGGCGTACCCATCGTCAACAAGCGCCTTTCGGTCACGCCCGTCTCCCTCGTCACGGCGGCGTTCCCCGGGGGCAGCCCCCTCGTCGCCCGTGCGCTCGACAGGGCGGCAAGGGAACTCGGCATCGACTTCATCGGGGGATATTCCGCCCTCGTCCACAAGGGGACGGCGGACTACGAGAAGATCTTTCTCCAAACGATCCCCGAAGTGCTTGCGGAGACCTCCCGCCTCTGCGCCTCCGTCAACGTCGGCTCCACCCGCTCGGGCATCAACATGGATGCGATCGCGGAGATGGGGGAGATCGTTCTGAAGACCGCCCGCCTCACGGCGGACCGCGACGGGATCGGCTGTGCAAAGCTCGTCGTCTTCTGCAACGCGGTGGAGGACAACCCCTTCATGGCGGGCGCCTTCCACGGCGTGGGAGAGGGGGATGCGGTTGTCAACGTCGGCGTCTCGGGGCCGGGCGTCGTGCAGCACGCGCTCGCATTTTGCCCCGGAGCGGACCTCACGGAGGCGGCGGAAGTCATCAAGCGCACGGCGTTCAAGATCACCCGCGCGGGGCAGCTCGTCGCGACGGAAGCGGCGCGCCGTCTCGGGGTCAGGTTCGGCATCGTCGATCTCTCCCTCGCGCCCACCCCGACGAG
>CANRFW010000024.1 GCA_947630035.1 uncultured Clostridia bacterium
GCCCGCGGTTGCGGGCGGGCGGCATAGACCGTTCGGAATGACGTTGAAGAGCGTCACCCGCCCGCGGTTGCGGGCGGGCGGCATAGACCGTTCGGAATGACGTTGAAGAGCGTCACCCGCCCGCGGTTGCGGGCGGGCGGCATAGACCGTTCGGAATGACGTTGAAGAGCGTCACCCGCCCGCGGTTGCGGGCGGACGGCACAGACCGTTCGGAATGACGTTGAAGAGCGTCGCCCACCTGTTCCGATACGCACCCTACCCGCTCCGTTTGAGAAGCGCAGTCCTCGTTTCCGCCCATGCTCCGTAAATATTCCGAAAAAATTTTCCGCAAACGCTTGACAACGGATAGGGTATGGGGGTATAATATCCCCGAAAAATACCCACGGTAGGTATATAAGGAGAGAAAACATGGAGCATTGTGAGAACTGCGAGCGGTCGAAGATCCGCACCCCCGAGGAGAAAAAGCTCCTGCAAAACCGTCTGAACCGCGTTATCGGGCAGATGAACGGCGTCAAAAAAATGATCGAAGAGGACCGCTATTGCGACGATGTCCTCATCCAGCTCGCCGCGGTGATGAGTGCGGTGAAGAGCCTTGCGGGGGTAGTCCTCGACAGGCACATGCACACTTGCGTCGTCGAGAATATCAAGGCGGGGGACCTCTCCGTCATCGATGAACTCGCCGAGCTGTTCAAGAGGTTCGCATGAAGTTTTCGGTCACGGGGATGACCTGCGCCGCCTGCGCTGCGGGCATCGAGCGCACCGTCAAAAAACTCAAAGGGGTAACGGGCTGCACCGTCTCCCTCATGGGGGAGAGCATGGAGGCGGAGTTCGACCCCGCGGTCACGAGTGCGGAGAAGATAAAGTCCGCCGTCTTTGCCCTCGGCTATGGGGCGTATGACTACGGCAAAGTCCCCAAAAAGCGGAGGGGGGTCCCCCTTTTTTGGCGGTTCCTCGTCTCCCTCATCCTTCTTCTCCCCGAAATGTACCTTGCGATGGGGCACATGATCAGCCCCTCGATCGTGCCGCACGGGTGGTGGAACTACGGCTTCCAGCTCGGGATCACCCTCTGTATCCTCTGCCTCAACTATGAGTTCTTCGTAAGCGGGGTGCGGGCGGCGGTAAAGCTCGTGCCCAACATGGATACCCTCGTCACGCTTGGGGCGGCCGTTTCCTTTTTATATAGTACGGTCCTTGCCGCGGTCTCCCCGGGGGCGCACCTCTATTTCGAGTCGGCGGCGATGATCGTCACCCTCGTCACCCTCGGCAAATGGTTGGAGGACAAGAGCAAAAAGCGCACGGGGCGGGAGATCGAGAAACTCCGTTCCCTTGCGCCCGACTTCGTCTCCGTCGAGCGAGAGGGGAAAGAGGAGAAAGTCCCGCTCTCCGAAGTGGAGGAAGGGGACCTCGTGATCGTGCGGCAGGGGCAGAGCATCCCCGTGGACGGCACGGTCGAAGAGGGGCATGCCTTTGCCGACCGCTCGGCAGTCACGGGGGAGAGCATTCCCGTGGAGCTTTCGGCGGGGGACGGGGCGACGAGCGCCTCCATTCTCACGGACGGGTATGTAAAAATACGCGCCGAAAAGGTGGGGGAGGACACCCTCCTTTCGGACATCGTGCGCATGGTGCGGGACGCGGGCGCATCCAAGGCGCCCATCCAGAAACTTGCGGACAGAGTTTCGGCGGTCTTCGTGCCCGTCGTCGTCGCGCTCGCCGTCGTCACGTTCGTCGTATGGATAGCGGTCACGCGCGATTTGGGCAGGGCGATCGGCTACGGGGTGAGTGTCCTCGTCATCTCCTGCCCCTGCGCATTGGGGCTTGCGACCCCCGTCGCGATCATGGCGGCAACGGGGAGGGGCGCCTCCCTCGGCGTCCTCTTCAAGAATGCCGAAGCATTGCAAAAGACGGCGAAGGTCCACGGAATTTTCCTCGACAAGACGGCGACCGTCACCGAGGGGAGGCCGCAGGTCGTCTACTTCGACGGGGACGAAGAGAGCAAGAAAATCGCATATGGGGTCGAAAAAAACCTCAATCACCCCCTCGCGCGTTGCATTGCGGACTTCTGCGGGGAGGGGTACGAGGCGGAGGAGGCGGAGTACGCCGTGCGGCAGGGCGCCGTTGCGAAAATCGGCGGGAAGACCTACTTCCTCGGCAACGAGGCGCTGATGCAGGCGAAAGGCATTCAGTTCGAAGAAAAGCTCCCCCTCTTCGAAAAACTCACTTCGGAGGGGAAGACGGTCCTCTTCCTCGCGGAGGAGGGGCATATTCTTGCGACCTTTGCCCTCGCCGATACCCTGAAGGAGGGGAGCCGCGAGGCGGTGGAGGAACTCGTCTCCCTCGGCTGTCTGCCCGTCATGTTGACGGGGGACAACGCGGCGGTCGCGCGGCACATTGCGGCGGAGGCGGGCTTCCCGCCCTATGAAAGCTGCGTCTGTCCCGAGCTTCTGCCCGAGGATAAGCTCCGTTATATAAAGGACGCGCGCGAGCGAAACGAGGAGGCGAAGAAGACCTCCCGCGAGGAGAGACGGGCGAACCGCTACGTCGCCATGGCGGGGGACGGCATCAACGACGCACCCGCCTTAAAGGAGGCGGACGTGGGGTTTGCGATGGGGAGCGGCACGGACGTTGCCATCGAGAGCGCGGACGCCGTCCTCATGGGGGGAGACCTGCGCGTCCTCCCGAAGGCGATACGCCTTGCCCGCAAGACGATGCGCATCATCAAGCAGAACCTCTTCTGGGCATTCTTCTACAACTGCGTGGGGATCCCCCTCGCGGCGGGCGTCTTCGCTTGGGCGGGGGTCAGCCTCAACCCCATGATCGCATCGGCGGCGATGAGTCTTTCCTCTCTCTTTGTGGTGACGAACGCCCTCCGTCTCACCCGCGGCGGGGGGAACGTAAATCGGAAAAAAATCAAAAAAGGAGATATGGGTATGGAAAAAACGTTGAAAGTGGACGGCATGATGTGCATGCACTGCGTACAGCATGTGAAGGAAGCGCTCGAGAAAGTGGAGGGCGTGAAGAGCGCGGAGGTCGACCTTAAAAAGAAGCGCGCCGTGGTGAAACTCGATGCGGAGGTCGCCGACGATAAGCTCGTCGCCGCCGTCGCCGAGGCGGGCTACGAGGCGAAGATCGCCTAAAAAACCGACAGAAAAAGACAGCGCTCGTCAGTCCTTTCGGATATGCGCATGCCGCCATATGTTATCCTTTTCCAAAAGGAGGACGTATGGCGGAATTGCTTCTTCTCGACAGGCGCACGCAGGGCATGGTGGAGGATTACGTCCCCGAAGGGGAACTCCTCTCTTCCCTCGTGCGCTTTTTCTCTGTCTTCTCGGACCCGACGCGGCTGCGCATCCTCTCGGCGCTCGCCATTTCGGAAATGTGCGTCACCGACCTCTCCCGCGTACTCGGCCTCAACCAGACCACCCTCTCTCACCAGCTGCGCTTTCTGAAGGACGCCGACCTCGTGCGCACCGACCGCCATGGGAAAATTATTTTCTACTATTTGCACAGCGACATCGTGAACGACGTTCTCCTGAAAGGGGTGGAATTTTTGGGCTGCTGAACGCGGGGCGGAAATGGCGCATAGGATAGAGCAGCGGGTCTTCCCGCAATTTCAACGACAGAGGTCAAGTGTATGTGTAACTCCTGTTCTTCCTGCGGCCTTTCTCCCCTTGCGTCTGCCATCGCGAATCTGTTCGGACCGCCCCGTCTTCCCCAAAGCGGTTGCGGGTGCAGCGGTTCGGACACCGATTTCACGAACGGATTCATAAGCGGCGTGAATGCGGCAAATACCGCAAACGGCTGCGGATGCGGAACGTCCGATCCCTACTATGCGCAGCAGTACGCGCTCTTGCCCGCAAGCTCTTGCGGCTGCTCTTCGGGCGGCACGGGCGGAAATGTCTACGCCTCGGGCGGGTACAATTCGGGCTACTATTATTGACGCCTTATGCCTACAACGTTGCCTTGCGCGGGGCATGGCGCACTGTTGCGCCATGCGAAAAAGGCTTCGGCGCGCCGCCGTATGGCGGCGCGCCCTTTTGATTTGCATGAATAACATACGTTATATAACATATGTTATTTTCCGTTTGCTCCCGTTCTTGGCTTCTCCTCGAGGGGAAGGAAGGGGCAGGTATGCCCGCTTTCTTGCCCCCTCCGCGGGAGGGGGTGTCCCGCAGGGACGGGGGTGGGTATGCCCGATCGTCGCCCACCCCACGAACCCGTCGCCCCTCGACTGCGCTCGGGGTGACGTGGCGGGGCGGGGTGACGTGGCGGGGCGTCTGGGTGACGTGTTCGTACGGTCGGGGACACATGTGTGTACGTCACCCCGAGCGCAGTCGAGGGGTGATGGGGTAGAGCGCAGCGGGGCGCGGGAGTACGGTTTTTTTACAATTTCATGCAAAATGCGTGACAAAGCCGTGCCAACCCTGTTATAATAAAGACAAGCTGTATGAGAGCTATCGGCTGCGTCAAGTCTTTCGGCCGATCATTTTATCGGGCAGTGTTCGGGGCAAAGGAAAGTTGCCGTGTCGTCACGGCTGCAAGGTTATCGGGTTCAGACAGAGAGGGTACGGTATGGGCGCTTGGGCCATCGTAAAAATCATCATGCAGATCCTCGGGGGGATGGGGACGTTCCTTGTCGGAATGAAACTCCTCTCCGATAACATGACGAAACTCGCGCACGGCAAACTCAAACACATGCTCGACAGAACGGCGAAAAACCGTTTCGCAGGCGTCGGGATCGGCGCGGGGATGACCGTCCTCGGCCAGAGTTCCGCCTTTACGACGGTCATGGTCGTCGGCCTCGTCAACGCGGGCATCATGACCCTCTTTCAGGCGACCGCCATCATCATGGGTGCGAATATCGGCACCACCCTCAACGCATGGGTCATCGCGCTCGCAGGCTCCGATATCACCGCGATCTTCTTGGCGCTCGCCGCCGTCGGCGTGTTCATCACCATGTTCTCCAAGAGCGAGAGGGGGAAGCTGGTCGGCAACGTCATCGCGGCGTTCGGCCTCATCTTCGTGGGGCTGAAGTTCATGTCCTCCGCCCTCACTTTCGAGAAGGGGTCCGCGGAGTTCGTCGCCGTGGAGAGGATGCTCTCCGCCGTCAAGAATCCCTTCCTGCTCCTCCTCATCGGCATAGCGATCACCGCCCTCGTGCAGTCGTCCACCGCGGTCAATGCCATCATCATCACGATGGCGTCCCTCGGCATGGTCATCGGCGAGGGAGGGAACGCCCCGCTCTACATTATCATCGGCTCCAATATCGGCACCTGTATCACGGCGCTCATCTCCTCCCTCGGGGCAAGCACCAACGCCAAGCGGGCGGCCCTCATTCACTTCCTCTTCAACTTTTTCGGCGCCATTATCTTCATGGTCATTCTCGTCTTCTGGACGGGCTTTGCCGACACCGTGCTTGCCTCAATCTTCCCCTCCAATATCACCGTATTCGGGAAGCAGGGGCTGGGGCAGACCATGCAGATCGCCTTCTTCCACACCCTCTTCAACGTCGTCAACACCCTCCTCTTTTTGCCCTTCGTGAAGGGTTTCGTGTGGCTCGCCGAATTCATGGTGCGGGGGAAGAAAAAGGAGGCGAAGACCGCCGAAAACCTCTTTGCGGACCTCGACGACCGCCTCCTCCGCTCTCCCTCCGTTGCCCTCGGGCATCTCTATCAGGAGACGGGCAAGGTATTTACCTATGCAATGACCTCCCTCAACGCGGCGTTCGAGGCGTTCATCGCAAAGGACGAGGGGGCGAACGGGCGCATACAGGCGCAGAACGCGGAGCTTGCCGAGGCGAACAAGAGGGGGGTCGCCCACCTCGTGAAGCTCTCCGGCTCCAACCTCGCGATGGAGGAGGAGCAAACGGTCTCCAAACTTCACTATGTTCTCAACGACGTGATGCGTATCGGCGAGCTTGCCGATAACGTCACCAAATACACCCGCCACTATGTGGAGGACGAGCTTATCTTCTCCTCGGAGTTCATCGAGATGATCACGGGCATGTACGAGAAGATCAAAAAGCTCTACGTTCTCTCCCTCGCAACCTTCCTCTACCGGGATTTTTCCAACCTCGGCAAGGTGGACGAGCTGGAGGACGAGATCGACCGCGACAGGCGGCTGCTCGTCGAAAAGCACATCGAGCGGCTCAACGAGGGCAAGTGCCAGCCGCAGAACTCGGGGGTGTTCATCAACCTTGTCGGCAACCTCGAGCGTGCGGCGGATCATATCACCTACATTGCACATTCTATCGAGTAAGGCGCCGTCTCCGCAGGACGGAGCGGGAGGGACGGTTTGGAAAACAGTGTATATCTCTTGGAAGATGACGAAAGCATCTGCGAACTCGTGAAATGCACGCTCGCGACGTGCGGCATCGGGTGTTTCGCGTTCGGCACCGTGAAGGACTTCTTCGCGGCGCTCGAAAAGAAGCAGCCCGACCTCTGTCTTCTCGACGTCATGCTCCCCGACGGGAACGGGTTCGACGTATTGAAACGGGTGAAAGAGGAGTACACGGCGCCCTGCATCATGCTCTCCGCCCTCGGCAAGGAGACGGATAAAGTGCGGGGCCTCAACCTCGGGGCGGACGACTATATCTCCAAGCCCTTCGGCGTTCTCGAATTCACGGCGCGGGTGAAGGCCGCCCTCCGCCGCAACCACGATTCCGCGGTGCTGCGGGTGGGATCCCTCGAGATGGATTCGGGGAGGATGACCGCCGTCTACCGCGGGAAGGAACTCGTTCTCAGCAGCACGGAGTTCCGGCTCCTGCGCTATTTTGCCCGCAACGAGGGCAAGGTCCTCGCACGGGAGGCGATCTTAAACGACGTGTGGGGGTACGGCTTCGGCGAGACGCGCACCCTCGATAACCATGTCGCCCGCCTGCGCAAAGCGGGGCTTGATTTCGAGACGGTCTTCGGCGTCGGATACAAATTTCTTGCGGACTGAAAAGGCGGGAGCCTTTTCTTTCTTTGTACGAAAATGCGCACATGGGGTGCGAAAAACGGGAGGCACAGCATGAAAAAAAGGATCCTGTGGGTGAGTTTCCTCATCGCGATGCTCGCCCTCCTTCTCTTTACCGCACTCTCGACCGCCATCTACTACCACAGCAGTCTCGAGCATACCCAGCAATTTCTGCGGGGCTATACCGACGCCCTTCACGAGCCTTCCGACGGGAACTTCGATTGGAACTACGCGCGGGAGGTGGCGGACAGGCTCGGCGTCCGCGCGACCTTCCTCGACGCGGCGGGGGATATCCTCTACGATACGGGCGGGGACCCCGAGGGAGGTTCCCGTGCAGACCGTCCCGAAGTAAAGGAGGCGATGGAAAAGGGGGAGGGGTTCGACGTGCGCGCCTCCTACACCCTCGGCAAGACGTATGCCTACTACTGCACGAAGAGCGAAGACGGGAGCTATTTCATCCGTCTCTCCCTCGGCACGAGTTCGATGGCGGAGGTCTACCTCGAATCGCTGCCCGCCGTCGTTATCTTCCTCGTCGTGGTCGCCCTCCTTCTCCTCCTCTTCAACTATCTTGCGACCGATTACATGCTCCGCCCTGTCGAAAAGCTCGTGCGGGACGCGGCGCAGAAGAAACAGGTGAGGACGGAGAGCAAGGAACTCATGCCCATCGCGGAGATCCTGAACCGCCTCAACGACGACATCGCCGCCCGCATGACCGAACTCGAGCAGGAGAAAGAGCGGGTGGTGGAGGCGCAGGCATCCAAGGATGAGTTCATCGCCAACGTCACCCACGAGATGAACACCCCGCTCACCTCCATAAAAGGGTATTCCGAACTCCTCGCCTCGGGCATGCTCGAGGGGGAGCAGGAGACGGCCGCCGTGAAGACGGTGCTTGCCCAGAGCGAACGGCTCGCGAGCCTCGTCGCAAGCATCATCAATTACAGCGAACTCGACAGCGAGGAACTCCCCGTCTATGAGGTCAACGCCGGCGCCGTCGCCCGCGAGATCCTCGAGACGCTCGCCCCCGCCTTCGAGGAGAAGAAGCTCACCCTCTTTGCGGAGATCGGGGAGGGAGTCCTCCTCGAGAGCCGCTACGAGCGGGTCTCCGAGGTCTTCGGCAATCTCATCCGCAACGCCATCCGCTACAACCGCGAGGGGGGAAGGGTGGAAGTGCGTCTCACCGAGAGGGAGTTCTCGGTCGCCGATACGGGGGTCGGCATCTCCGAAGAGGACCTGCCCCGCATTTTCGACCGCTTCTATACGGCGGATAAATCGCACGGCGGCAAGGGCGGCGGCTTCGGGCTGGGGCTTTCCGTCATCAAAAAACTCTGCGAAAAGGCGGGGTGGGCGATCGAGGCGGCAAGCACCCCGGGGGAGGGGTCCCGCTTCACCGTCTGCTTTACCGCCGATTGATTCCGGAAAAAATGCGAAAACTCCCCGAAACGCTTTGCGGAAGGGACGGATTTGTGCTATAATGGGCATGTGCCCGCGAAGGCAAGGAGAAAATTTATGAAGATTGAAATCAGCGAACAGGGCAAGATCCCCGTAAAAGCGGGGGGAACGGGGCTTTTCTTCGAGGATCTCAATTACGGTTTAGACGGCGGTCTCTATGCCGAAATGCTCGAGAACCGCAACTTCGAAGCAAAAGATGTCCACGGCGAGTGGGATAAATATATCGTGGAGGACGACGGCGGCTACGCGTGGTCGCCCTATCCCTCGGGTGCGGACGTCGCCCTCAAGGTCAAGACGGACCGCCCCCTCTTCCCCGAGAACCCGCACTATATGCGGGTCGTCACCTCCGCCCCCATGCAGGGGGTGTGCAACAAGGCGTACGACGGGCTGTACTTAAAAAGGAAGATGGGCTACAAGGTCTCCTTCTATGCCCGCTCTTATAGCTACAAGGGGAAGGCGCTCGTGCAGGTGCGGCTCGGCGGGGAAGTCCTCCTCGAAAAGAAAGTGAAGATAAAACCGGACGGGCATTGGAAGAAGTATGCCTTCCGCTTAAAGTGCAAAAAAGAGGCAGACGGGGCGAGTTTTTGCTTCCTCCTCGCCAAGGCGGGCAGCGTGCATATCGACTGTTTCTCCATGATGCCGGAGGACGCCGTCCTCGGCGTATTCCGCCGCGACCTCGTCGAACTCATGAAGGAGATGAAGCCGGGATTCCTGCGCTTCCCCGGGGGATGCGTCGTCGAGGGGAACAGCCTCGAGAACAGGTATCTTTGGAAAAATTCCATCGGCGCGCGGGATAGGAGAAAGCAAAATTGGAACCGCTGGGCGGTGCATGCCACGGGCCCCGAAAACAACTTCCGCTCCGCCTATTCCCACTATGGGCAGACCCTCGGCGTGGGGTACTACGAGTATTTCCGCCTCTGCGAATATATCGGCGCAAAGCCGCTGCCCGTCGTAAGCGTGGGCATTGCATGTCAATATATGTCCACCGAGTTCGTCCCCCTCGAAGATCCCGCCCTCGAGACCTATATTCAGGAGGCGCTCGACGTCGTGGAGTTCGCGACGGGCGGACAGGACACCGTGTGGGGGAGAGTGCGCGCGGAGATGGGGCACCCCCAGCCCTTCGCCCTCGAGTACCTCGGCGTCGGAAACGAGCAGTGGGAGGCGTCCCCCGTGCAGAAAAACACGGGCAAGCCCGCCCCCAACGAGTTCTATAAGCGCTTCGAACTCTTCGAGAAGCGCATCCACGAGAAGTATCCCGCGCTGAAGATCATCGGCACCGTCGGTCCCACCGTGGGCACCGAGTCCCACGCCGACGCCTGGAAGTGGACGAGGGAGAATCTCGAAAAGAATCCCGATTTCGTCTACGCTTCGGACGAGCATTTCTACGTCTCTCCCGCATGGCTCTATGAGAACGCGAACATGTACGACGGTTACCCCCGCGGCGCACGGGTGTACGCGGGCGAGTATGCGGCGCATGTGCCCGGCTCGGGCTGCGCGCTCTTCAACGCCCCGCAGGCGAATTGCTGGGAGGGCGCCCTCGCGGAGGCGGCGTTCATGACGGGCATGGAGCGCAATGCGGATGTCGTCGTCATGGCGTCCTATGCGCCCCTCTTCGGGCGGCTCGGCTATACCCAGTGGAGCCCCGACCTCATCTGGTTCGACGGCAAGCGCGCGTATGCCACCGCCAACTATTATGTACAGAAACTTTACAGCCTCTATACGGGGGAATACTCGCTGCGCGTCTCGGGCGCGGAGGGCAAGGTGTACGCCTCGGCGACCCAAACGGAGGGGAACGGGCTTACCTATCTCAAACTCGTCAACGCGGGTGAGGAGGGGGTGGAAGCGGAGATCGCGGGGGACTTCGACTTCGGCTCGATGACCCGCATCGTCCGCCTCTCGGGGGACCTTGCCGATTACAACACCATCGAGGAGACGACGAAGATCGCGCCGCAGGAGATCGCCCCGACCTCGCCCAATACCCTCGAACTCCCGCCCCGCAGCTTCAGCGTGGTCGTGTTCATGAAGGAAACGGCAAAGTAACCCCGCCCGCAAAAGCCTTACCCTTCCTCGGTTGACGCAAGCCTTACCCTTCCTTTGGAAGGGCGCCGTAGGCGTGCCTTGCGCTGAAGGTGGCACGGCATTAGCCGTGACGGATGGGGATGGGAATAAGATAATCGCCAACCCCCACCACCCCCGCGAGCGGGGGAGCCTCCCCCTTGAAAAGGGGTAGGCCTTTTTCTTTGTCCCGTCCCTTTCCCGCCCATCAAAAAGCCCCGCTATGTGCGGGGCATTTCTTTCCTTCAATAGTCCGAGCGCCCGATGAGGTAGTCCGCCGAGACGTCGAAAATGTTCGCGATCTTCGCAAGCGTTTCGAGGGTCGGCTCGCTCGTGCCGTTTTCGTAGCGGATATAGGAGGGCTGCGATATGCCGATCTTTTCCGCCATTTGCCGCTGGGTGTAGTGATACAGTCCCCGCAGCTCCTTCAACCTTTCACAAAAAATTTGCATCATCTTATTGACAATTATAGCCGTTTGCTATATAATGATAAAACTTGATAGCAGTTTGCTATCAAAATTGCAAAAGAGGGCAGGGCAAATGGCGAAGAACGAGAGCTTGCACAAGGCGCGGGAGGCGAAGCAGGACGAGTATTATACGCAAATTTCCGATATCGAAAGGGAGCTTGTCCATTACGAGGATCACTTCCGCGATAAGATCGTCTTCTGTAATTGCGACGACCCCGCGTACAGCAACTTCTGGCGGTACTTTCAATTAAAGTTCTATCAACTCGGTCTCAAAAAACTCGTCTCCACACATTACGACCCGCATGCGCCGAGCTACAAGATGGAGATCGTGCGCAAGGAAAAGGGGGAGCAGATCGGCATTCCCGACTATGCGAAGACGCCGCTGAAGGGGAACGGCGATTTCCGCAGCGAGGAGTGCATCGAAATTTTGAAGGAGGCGGACGTCGTCGTCACCAACCCGCCCTTCTCCCTGTTCCGCGAATACCTCGCGCAGCTCATGGAGTACGAAAAGAAGTTCGTCATCATTGCCAATCTCAATACGGTCACCTATAAAGAAGTTTTCCCGCTTCTCAAAAACAACCGCATCTGGCTCGGCTACAAGAGCGGGGCGCAGAGTTTTGCGATCCCCGATTCCGTCGAGCGGAACAATACCTATTACATAAACGGGCAGAAGTACGCAAAATTCGGAAACATTTGCTGGTTCACAAACCTCGATATCCCCAAGCGCCACGAGGAGTTGGTGTTGGTCAAACAATATTGCGGGCATGAAGAGGATTATCCGAAGTACGATAATTACGACGCGATCGAGGTCGGAAAACTTTCGGATATTCCCTGCGACTACGGCGGCGTGATGGGCGTCCCCATTACATTTATAGATAGGTATAACCCGGAACAGTTTGATATTTTGGGACTTGACGATCACCGTGTCCCGTGGCGCGGGCGTGGTCCCGATTTGAACGGAAAGGCAATATATCGCAGACTTATCATCAGGAGGAAAAAATGAAAATCGAATTGCACAAGATCCCCGTGCGAAAAGTGTATGAGGGGTACAAAAACAGCGACGAGGAGGGGGTCGTAGGCTTCGGCGGGAAACTCAATATCCGCCCCAAATACCAGCGCGAATTCGTCTACAAAGACAGACAGCGGGACGCCGTCATCGATACCGTCCGCAAAAATTTCCCCCTCAACGTCATGTATTGGGTGGTGAACGGGGAGGGCTACGAGGTCCTCGACGGACAGCAGCGCACCCTTTCCCTCTGCGAGTATGTCAAGGGGCATTTCTCCATTGACTACAAGTATTTCTTCAACCTCGAAAAGGAGGAGCAGGAGCAAATTTTGGACTATGAACTCATGGTCTACTTTTGCGAGGGGACGGACAGGGAGAAGCTCGATTGGTTCCGCATCGTGAATATCGCGGGGGAGAAACTCACCGACCAGGAACTCCGCAACGCCGTGTATGCGGGGCCGTGGCTCTCGGACGCGAAGAAGTATTTCAGCAAGACGAATTGCCCCGCAAAGACGGCGGGGGAGGACTACATGAACGGGAGCCCCATCCGTCAGGAGTACCTCGAGCGGGTGCTTTCGTGGATTGCGGAGGGGAAGATCGAGGACTACATGTCCAAACACCAATTTTCCCCCAACGCAAACGAACTTTGGCTCTACTATAACAACGTCGTGAATTGGGCCAAGGTGCTTTTCCCCACGGTGAGGCGGGAGATGAAAGACGTGCCTTGGGGGCTTCTCTACAACAGGTATCATGAGAACGCTTACGACGCCGCGGCGCTCGGGGAGCAGGTCGTAAAGCTCATGGCGGACGACGACATAACAAACAAGAAGGGGATCTACGAGTACCTCTTCGACGGCGAGGAGAAGCATTTGAGTATCCGCGCCTTTCAGCAGGGAATGAAGCGCGGGGCATACGAACGGCAGGGCGGCATTTGCGCACGGTGCGGAAAGCACTTCGCCCTCGAGGAAATGGAGGCCGACCACATTATGCCGTGGCACCTCGGCGGGAGGACGACGGCGGAGAATTGCCAGATGCTCTGCAAGGCATGCAACCGCACCAAATCGGGCAAATAAAAACCCGCCGACCCTTTCGGCCGGCGTTCCGTATTTCTCCTATAAGAAGCGCCATGCCGCGGGGCATGACGCTTTCACTTACTTTTCTTCCTTGATTGCGATATGCACCTCGTCGAGCTGCTTCTTCTCCACGGGCGAGGGGTGACGCGGTAGGATGCGGGGTTCGCGGTTCCTCATTCCGAACGGAGCTGCCGAGTTCACCATTCCTCATTCCGAACGGAGCCGCAGGCGGAACCCCACCTCCTCATTCCGAACGGAGCCGTAGGCGGAGTGAGTGAATCTAAGATACGCTCCGCCGCTGCGCGGCGTCGGTATGAGGGCGGGGCGGCATGGACATGTGCGAGGCGGCTTATGTATAAATCGCGTAAGCAGCCGTCAAATGCTGTGTGCAGAGAAAGAGCGGTTTGTGATATTGATGAAAGATCTCATTGCAGACATCGGTGGAGGGGTGCCCGTATCGGTTCGGTGCGCCGAAAGAAACGGCATACTCCGTGAATTTCCCCTTGAGGCCTCCGAGCATATCCCAATTTGCCTTGGCGCCGTGGTGCGGGAGTTGCAGGATCGCAGTCTTCTCTGCGATCTCGGCCCCGATGGCGTTTCGCATCCGCATGTCGGCTTCCGCATCCCCCGTCAACACGGAAAAGACCGTCCCGCTCCCATAGCGCGGGGAGAGGGGTTCGCCGCCGTAGCGGGAGAGCGAGATCCCCGAATACCCCGCAGTGTAGACAAGGGGGGAGTGGATGAGTACGACCGAGGTGACGTTCTGCCCGCTTCCGAACACACTTCTGTATACCTGTTTGAGTTGGGCCGCCGCGGCGGCGGGGCAGCGTGTAAGCGCTGTCCGCGGGTCGCGAAGCGTATTGCTTATCGCCGCGGCAAGTCGGCTGTAGCGTTTGGCGCCGATGGAATGATTGAGGAAGAGGAACCGCCAATCGGGGATATCCGTTTCGATAGATGACGTGCGGAAGAAAATGTTTCCGCGCTCGTCCGTCTCCCCGTCTCCGCCGACGATCACAACTTCTCCCACCTCATCGCGGGTCTGCTCTCCCGCATACAGGGCGCGAAGACGTTCATAGAGTGCGGGGCGAAACACGACTCTTCTCCTGCTTCTGACGAGACTCGCGTGCATGAGGAGGAAGTCCCTCACGGGGCCGTCCGGTCCGAGGTAGGGCAGGACGAGTTTTTTGACGTATGCGCGGGAGAACAGATCCGCAAGCCCGCTCATGTGGTCCGCGTGCATGTGCGAGATGACGACGAGATCCACCGTCTCCCTTCTGCCCGAGGGCAAAAAGCGGTCGAGCGCATCGGTCAGAAAGCGCTGCGAGCTTGCCGTCCCGCAGTCGTAAACAAAGCGATACCGTCCACCCGAAAGGGAACCCGTGTAAAAAAGTCCCTGTCCCACGGGCTGAAAGACAAACCGATTTTCCATATTTCTCCTATAAGAAGCGCCATGCCGCGGGGCATGACGCTTTCGCTTACTTCTCTTCTTTGATTGCGATATGCACCTCGTCGAGCTGCTTCTTCTCCACGGGCGAGGGGGCGTTCATGAGGAGGTCGCGCGCCTTGGCGTTCATCGGGAAGGGTATGACCTCGCGGATATTGGTCGTATCGGCGATCAGCATCACCATGCGGTCCACCCCGGGCGCCACGCCCGCGTGCGGGGGCGCACCGTATTCAAAGGCATTGTAGAGGGCGGGGAACTTTGCCCGCACCTCCTCCTCGCCAAGCCCCACGAGGGAGAACGCCTTCAGCATGATCTCGGGGTCATGGTTACGCACTGCGCCCGAGGAGAGTTCCACGCCGTTGCACACGATATCGTACTGATAGGCGAGGATCTCCAAGGGGTCCTTTTCGAACGCCTTCATCCCGCCCTGCGGCATGGAGAAGGGGTTGTGGCAGAACTCGAGCTGTCCGCTCTCCTCGCCGATCTCGTACATGGGGAAGTCGACGATCCAGCAGAACCTGTAAACATTCTTTTCGAGGAGGTCAAGCCCCGTGCCGAGCATGGTGCGGAGGATCCCCGCGCGCTTCTGCACGTCCTGCAATTTGCTCTCGGCGACGAGGGCGACGAAGGCATTTTTTTCGACCCCAAGTAGCGATTTCCACTCTTTTTCGGCGGGGGAAACGAACTTCGCGATCCCGCCCGCGGGCACGCCGTTTTCGTCCAATTTGAACCAATACGCGGCGCCGCCCTCCGTCTTCACTTTGAACTCTTCCGCCGTCTTATCGATCCACTTGCGGGGGACGTTCACGTCCGGTACGACGATCGCCTTCACATGCTTCAGCATGAGGGGATCGAAGCCGCAATTTTCGCAGAGCGCCGTTACGTCTTTGATGACGAGCGGGTTGCGGAGGTCGGGCTTGTCGGTGCCGTAGTCCTCGAGGGCGGTGAGATAGGGGATGCGCCTGAACGGGGGCTTGTCCGCCTCCCAACCCGAATACTTTGCGAAGACGGGCGGGAGGACCTTTTCGAGAACGGCGAACACGTCGTCCTGTTCGGCGAACGCCATTTCGATATCGAGCTGGTAGAACTCCCCGGGGGAGCGGTCGGCACGGGCGTCCTCGTCGCGGAAACAGGGCGCGATCTGGAAGTACTTGTCGAACCCCGAACACATTAAAAGCTGTTTGTATTGCTGCGGAGCCTGCGGGAGGGCGTAGAACTGCCCGGGGTAGATGCGGCTCGGCACAATGTAGTCCCGCGCGCCCTCGGGGGAGGAACTCGTGAGAATGGGGGTGGAGATCTCGAGGAAGCCCTGCTCCGTCATGAGGCGGCGGAGGTCGGCGACGATTTGCGAGCGGAGGACGATCTTCTCCTTCACCGCGGGGTTCCGAAGGTCGAGGAAGCGGTATTTGAGACGGGCGTCTTCCCCCGCCTCCGTGGAGCGGTTGACTTCGAAGGGGAGGGCCTGCGTCACCCGTTTCCCCAAAATTTCCGCCTTTTCGGGAATGATCTCGATAAGCCCCGTGGGGAGCTTTTCGTTGGGTGCGGAGCGGAGGGCGACCGTGCCCGTAACGGCGACGGTGGACTCGGTGGGAATTTCGCGCAGCCGGGAGAGGAGGGGCTCCTCCGAGCAGACGACCTGCGTCACCCCGTAATAGTCGCGGAGTACCGCGAAGAGCAGCCCGCCCTTGTCGCGTTTCGAATCGAGCCAGCCCGCGATCGTGACCTTTTTCCCGACGTCCTCTTTGCGCAATTCGCCGCAATTGTGAGTTCTGAATGACATAGCGATACCTTTGTGGATTTTTCTTTTATTGTAGTCCCCGCGGAAAAAATTGTCAAGCGGATTGTTCGGCTTTCCGCTCCCCGCAGAAAAAATCGGTTTCGGGTTACGGCCTGGGCGCACGGGCACGCCATGCCGAGCGCACTAACACGTTATGTCGAGCGCCCCAATACGTCATGTCGAGCGTAGTCGAGACATGACCGATTGATACGTCGGAGCAACGTGTAAAAGTACGCTCCAACCGCGTCATTCCGACGCCGCACATGCGATCCGCCGCGTCATCCCGACGTCGCACATGCGACCCGCCGCGTCATTCCGACGCCGCGTCTTTTGCGGCGGAGGAATCTCACCTTATTGAAAAACACAGAGAACACCTCATCCGTCCCCTTTGGGGACACCTTCCCCTCAAAAGGGGAAGGCAAGGGTCGGGGCGAAGAGTTTCCTCACGCGTCTCAAACGCCCGCCCGCAGTTGCGGGCGGGCGTTTGAGACGGTTCGGAATGACGTAATGAGAGGCGGCGGAGGAGAGAGGCGGCTTTGCCGCATAAAACCTGCCCCCTCCTTTGGAGGGGGTGTCCCGCAGGGACGGGGGTGGGTTTGCCCGATCGCCGCCCCACCCCCCTACCCCCCTCCCACGGAGGGGGCAGGTATGCGGCGCCCTCGAGGGGGTGGGCAAGATAGAGGAGGACAGGCGCACTTCAACGGAGGGGGTGGGTCAGCCGTTCGAGTATTGCCTTGCGATCTTCTCCGCTTCGGCGCGCACGCGCTCGGCGAGGGCGGGCGGCTCGATCACCTTGAATCCAGACCCCGCCGCAAGCAGCTGCCAGAGGAGGGATTCGTCGTCCGGCAGAACAACGTCGGCATAGTAGCCGTCGTTCCTCTTATACACGTTCTCGATCCCGAGCCATTCCTCCGCAAAGGGGAGAGCCTCTGGCGCGATCGCAAACTTCGCCTCGATCCGCTTCTCATAGTCCAGCCAGAAGCCGAGGGGGACGTCCTCCCGCCTGAAGGGAACGGGTTCGAAGTTCTCCTCCGTCGCAAGCACCGACTTCATCCTCCCGAGTTTGAAGAGGCGGAAGTCTCCGCGGAGGCGGCACCATGCGTACACATACCATAAGTTCTGCTTATAGACGAGGAGATGGGGGAGGATCACCCGCCTCGTGCGCTCCCCGCCGCGGTCGATATAGTCGATCTCCACCGCCCGCTTCTCGGAGATCATGCGGTCGAAGAAGGAGAGCTTCTCGCTGAAGCGGCTCCTGTCTCCCCACGTCCCGCCGTCCACGAGGATATTGCCCGCGAGCGCCACGTCCGCCCTCTCCGATTTGGATTGCGCCGTGAGTTTGTCGATCGCCGATTGAAGGACGGGGTCTCCCGTTTGCGCGTGCATGGCGAGCATCGCCTCCGTCGCGCGGGCGTATTCCTCCTTTGTCATCATTCCCTTGGGGAGTTTGTACGCATCCGAAATGTAGATGCCGCCGTTCGCCCCGCGGGCAACGTCGATGGGGATATTCGAGCAGGTCATCTCGTCGATATAGCGGTACACCGTGCGCAGGGAGATGCCGAACTTCGCCGCAAGCTCGCCCGCACTCGTCTTCCGCTTCGAAAGCAGGGTGAACAGGATCCCGATCATAATTTGGTATTTCATAAAAAATCCTCCGTTTTTCCAAAAAAATTTTATCATATATGACAGATATTGTCAAGTATCTCGCGTAAAATAGAGGACATGAAAGAGAATTTGGACAGGATCGTCGAAGAATTCCGTGCCGCCAAGGCGGCCGAGAGAAACCAACTCCTCGAGGCGAGGCTCTCCCTCTCCCGCACGGCGGAGCAGGGGCTTGCGGCGATCGCGGGGCTTAAATCGCTGCGCGGTCTGCGCGCCTTTGCCCCCGTGAAATCGGAGAAAAGCCGTTCGTATCAATTGACAACCGCATGAGGCAGGTGGTATAATATCCGTTGAAAAGATCGGAGGACGGTATGGCAAACGTGATGGACACCCTGCGTGCGCGGGGATTTATCAGGCAGACGGTGTACGAAGAGGAACTCTATGCCCTCTTGGGGCGGGAGAGCGTGCCCTTTTATATCGGGTTCGACCCGACGGCGGACAGCCTGCACGTGGGGCACTTCATGCAGCTCGTCGCGATGAAACACATGCAGGACGCGGGGCACAAGCCCATTGTTCTCATCGGCGGGGGGACGGCGATGGTCGGCGATCCCTCGGGCAGGACGGATATGCGCGCCATGATGACGAAGGAGACGATCGCCCATCACGTCGAGTGTTTCAAGAGGCAGATGTCCCGCTTTGTCCGCTTCGAGGGGGAGAATGCCGCGATCGTCGTCAACAACGCCGATTGGCTCTCGGGCCTCAACTACATTGATTTTTTACGGGACATCGGCGTGCATTTCTCGGTCAACAAGATGCTCACCGCCGAGTGCTTCAAGACGCGCATGGAGCGGGGGCTTTCCTTCCTCGAATTCAACTATATGCTCATGCAGGCGTACGACTTCCTCGTCCTTCACCAGAGGTACGGCTGTTCGCTGGAACTCGGCGGGGACGACCAGTGGAGCAACATTCTCGCGGGCGCCGACCTCATCCGCCGCAAGGAGCAAAAGCCCGCCTATGCCATGACCTTCACCCTCCTCACGACGAGCGAGGGCAAGAAGATGGGCAAGACGCAGAAGGGCGCGGTGTGGCTCGACGAGAACAAGACGACCCCCTACGAGTTCTACCAATATTGGCGCAACACGAACGACGCGGACGTGGAGAAGTGCTTCAAACTCCTCACCTTCGTCCCCCTCGAAGAGATCTCCTCCCTCTGCGCACATGCGGATGAGAGGATGAACGCGGCGAAGGAAAGGCTCGCCTTCGAACTCACAAAAACGGTACATGGGGTCGAAAAAGCGGAGAAAGCACGGGCGGAAGCGCGCGCCGCATTCGGCGGAGAGGGGGAGATGCCGAAGGCGGAGATCCCCAAGGATACCCAAAATATCTGCGCGGCGCTCGTCGCGGCGGGGCTGTGCAAGTCCAACGGCGAGGCGCGGCGGCTCATCGAACAGGGGGGCGTCTCCGTCAACGAAACGAAGGTCTCCTCCCCCTTCGAGCCTCTCCCCGCGGAGGAGTTCGTCCTCCACAAGGGCAAGAAAGTACACATCAAAGTTACATTGGTTTAGAGGGACTGTGGAATACGACAGCGTCGTCGGCGAGACGAAAACCGAAAAGATCATCGAGAAGTCCCGCTTCCTCGCCTATGCCGCCCATGCGGAGAGCGAGGAGGAGGCGCGGGCATATCTTGCGCGTCTCCGCTCCCTGCACCCCCTCGCGACCCATATTTGTTACGCCTATATTTGCGATAACCTCGGCAATGCGCAGCGCTTTTCGGACGACGGCGAGCCGCAGGGAACGGCGGGGATGCCCATCCTCGGGGTGATCAAGGCGAAGAATTTGCGCGAGACCGTCCTTGCCGTCGTGCGGTATTTCGGCGGGATCAAGCTCGGAGCGGGGGGACTTGTCCGCGCCTATGCGGGCTGTGCCGCCGAGTGCCTCGCCGCGGCGGAGGTGCGCACCTATTCCTCCCATGCGGAGATCGTTCTCTCCGTCTCCTATGCGGAAGTGAACGCCGCCCTCCGCTTTCTCGAGGGGGAGGAGGTCCTCCGGAGAAACTACGGGGAGGGTGCGGAATTTACCGTCGCCGTGCGCGAAAGGGAGGAGGAAGCCTTCCTCTCCCGCGTGCGGGACTTCTTCAACGGCAAGGCGGAAGTCCGTGTGGGGAAGAGGGGATTTTACCCCTTCCCGAAGGGATAACAAAAGACAACAGGGATACGCCCCGCCGCGGGAATGCGGCGGGGCGCTTTTTGTTTCAAACGTGCCGTTTTGCGGTATAATGAAATAGGAAAGGAGGCGATCCCATGAACGGAGAAAAATATACGCAGAATTCCGTCAAAGCGGTCTCGGAGGCGCAGAGCCTTGCGGCGGAGCGGGGCAATGCGGAGGTCACCACCCTCCATCTTGCCTGCGCCCTCTGCGGGCAGGACGGGCTTGTATACCGCATTCTCATGCGGGCGGGGGCGGACGCCGCGGGCATCTCGCGCGCCCTCGGCGAGGAGGTCGAACGGCTTCCCCGCGTCTCGGGTGCGGCTTCGGGGCCCTATGCGACGGCGGCACTCACCCGTACCCTTGCGGAGGCGGAGAAACTCGCCGCGGGCATGCGGGACGAATACGTCTCCGTCGAGCATCTCTTTTTGTGTCTGTTCGACAACGCCGAACCCCGCCTTGCGGAGCTTTTCAAGCGGTTCGGTCTCACCAAAGAGGGATTTTTGAAGGGGATGAAGGAGGTGCGCGGCAACAGCACGGTAACGAGCGATACCCCCGAGGAGAGCTACGAAGCGCTCGAAAAGTACGGCGCCGACCTCACCAAGAGGGCGCGCGAACACAAGCTGGAGCCTGTCATCGGCAGGGACGAGGAGATCCGCAACGTCGTCCGCATCCTCTCCCGTAAAACAAAGAACAACCCCGTCCTC
>CANRFW010000025.1 GCA_947630035.1 uncultured Clostridia bacterium
GCAAATTGGGTCGCGCAGCGCAAAAGCGTGGTTTTGCTCGCGCAAGTAATTTATAGCTTCGCACGATTTTTTTGCTCCCGCTACACTGTGCGGACCCTCACCTCTACCCCCCCCTCGCGCAAATTCCGATTTACATGTCCATGCGTTGGGGGAGTGCAGTTAGCCAACTTGCCCCCATGAAGGGGCGCACAGCTACACTGCATGCCCTCCCTCTGCGTAAGGGGGAGGGGTAGGGGTGAGGGTACGCCCCTAACATGCAGCGCAAAATCTTTTGGAACCACGTCACCCCGAGCGCAGTCGAGGGGTGACATGAAAAACCGCGTCATGTCTCGACTACGCTCGACATGACGTATATAAGCGGTCGTGCGCGCCCCGATAAACGCGTCATCCTGAGCCGATAGAGTAGGAATAGAAACGCCCAAGCCTATCGTGCGAAGGATCCCGAAGTACGAAGTCCGCAATACATACTCCTCGTTTTCATCCTCGGGATTCTTCACCCCCACCGAGTATTCCGCATTACAAAGTCAACCGCGGGGGTTCAGAATGACGCGCTAAAACAGGCGGTAGCCCCGAAATAGCGCGGGGGTTCAGAATGACGCGTTGAACAGGCACGAGCGGCGTCGGTATGAGGGGACGCGAGATTCCTCCGCCGCAAAGTGCGCGGCGTCGGAATGACATGTCATGTCTCGACTGCGCTACTTCGCCTGTGGCTCGTGCCGCCCTTGGATAATGATTATAACTTCGGGCGGCTCGTGCCGCCCTTCGATAGCAATCATAGCGGCGGGCGGGGCGACATGACGTATGCGGGTCGCACGAGCGGCGTCGGTATGAGGCAGGAGTGCGGAACCCGCCTGTCCTGCGCTTCCGTCCCCGTCAAAAAATTTTCCGAAAATAGTGCGGAAAAATGCTTGACAGTCGCGGGCGGCTTCTGTTACAATGAAGAAAACAAGAAGGAGTGCGGCCCCTATGATCATACTTGCGGCGCACAATTCCATGCGAATGACGGTTTCCCGGGCAGATCTGCGCGGGTTTATCGTCATGTAAAACGCGGTAAACCGATAGCACACTTCGCCCGGGTACAAGTTGCCCGGGCACTTTTTTTGATTTCACAACGGGAGCAGGCAATGATAGAACTTCGGGATCTGAAAAAAGTATATCCCTCCAAAGAGGGGGACGTGGTCGCCCTCGAAAGGGTGGACCTCACGATAGAAGACGGCGCGATCTACGGCATCATCGGGCTGTCGGGCGCGGGGAAGAGTACCCTCGTAAGGTGCATCAACCTCCTCGAAAAGCCCACGGAGGGGCGGGTCGTCATCGACGGCGAGGACCTCACCAAGGTAAAGAGAAAGCGCCTTCTCGAAATCAGAAAGAATATCGGCATGATCTTCCAGAGCTTCAACTTGCTCGAACAGCGTACCGTAGAGGCGAATGTCCGTTTCCCTTTGGAGATCGCAAGGGCGCGCAAGACCGTGGAGAAAACCTATAAGCGCAAGGGGGCGGACGGCAAAAAAGAGACCGTCACCGAGCCAAAGGAGGTGTGCGTCCGCTACTCGCGCGGGGAGATGCGGGGGCGGGTCGCCGAACTTCTGGAGCTTGTGGGGCTTTCGGACAAGGCAAAGGCGTACCCCTCCCAGCTCTCGGGCGGGCAGAAACAGCGGGTCGCCATCGCCCGCGCCCTCGCCTTAAACCCCAAATACCTCCTGTGCGACGAAGCGACGAGCGCCCTCGATCCCAACACGACGACCTCCATACTGGAGCTTCTCCGCGAGATCAACAGGCGGCTCGGCGTCACGATCATCGTCATCACCCACGAGATGAGAGTGGTGGAGAGCATCTGTTCGGAAGTCGCCGTCATCGACCAAAGCCGCATCGTGGAGAGCGGGAAAGTCGCCGACGTGTTCTCCTTCCCCAAGTCGGAGATTGCCAAGGAACTCATCATCCCGGGGCTCATCCGCTCGGTGAAGAGTACGGGGGGGAAGAAGCTCCGCCTCGTCTTCAACGGCGAAGAGGCGGATACCCCCATCATTTCGGGGCTTGCCCTCCGCTGCGGCATCTCGGTGAATATCCTCTATGCGGACACCAAGAATATCGACGGGAAGACGTACGGCCACATGGTCATCGCCCTCCCCGAGGAAGAGGAAAAGGCAGAACTCGCCAAGCGGCACCTAAAGGAGCTGAACATAAACTTCAAGGAGGAATTGTGAGATGAACACCCTGCTTGTCAGCAAATTGTTTACGCAGCTCGGGTTCGAGGGCTTTGCGACGGGAACGTGGGAGACGATCTATATCACCGTTCTTTCGACTGCGATCGCCTACCTTTTGGGACTTCCGCTCGGGATTTTGCTCGTCGTCACCGATAAGGATGGGCTGCACCCCATCGTGTGGCTGAACAAGATCGTCGGCTCCGTCGTCAACATCTTCCGCAGCATTCCCTTCATCATCCTCATGGTCGCCCTCTTCCCCGTCTCGCGGGCGATCGTCGGGACGAGCATCGGGAACCGCGCGATCATCTTCATGCTGATCGTCGCGGCGGCCCCCTACATTGCACGGATGGTGGAGAGTTCCCTAAAGGAGGTGGACAAGGGCGTCGTGGAAGCGGCGCGCTCGATGGGGGCGAGCAACCTTCAGATCATCTTCAAAGTCCTCCTCCCCGAGGCGAAACCCTCCCTCATCGTGGGGGCGGTCATCTCCACGGTCACGATCATCGGCTACTCCGCCATGGCGGGGTCGATCGCGGGCGGGGGGCTTGGCTCCATAGCCGTCTCGCAGGCGCGCGTCTCCAATGCGCAGGACGTCATCTGGCTGTGCGTCGCCCTCATCGTCATCATCGTACAGGTCATACAAGAGGTCGGAATGTACCTCGCCAAACGCTTGGATAAGCGTATCCCCAATCAAAAAAGAAAAAAAATCAAGGAATAAGGAGAAAAAACCATGAAAAAACTGTTCGCTACCCTCGTTGCAGCCGCAACCCTCACCTTTGCCGCCTTCGGCCTCACCGCCTGCGGCGAGAAGAGCATCGACGATCACCCCTACACCATCCGCGTCGGCGCCAGCCATACCCCGCACGCCGAGATCCTCGCGATCGTAAAAGAAGACCTCGCCGTCTACGGCTACACCCTCGAAGTGGAGGAATTCGACGACTATATCACCCCCAACACCGCTCTCGAGGAGGGGGAGATCGACGCGAACTACTTCCAGCACACCCCCTACCTCAACACCTTCAACGCCGAGCATAAGACGCACCTTTCGGCAGTGGACAAGATCCACTACGAACCCTTCGGCGTGTACGGCAAGGGGGTGACGCAGGCGGAGTACGAGGGAACCAAGACGGGGCGCACCATTCTCATCCCCAACGACGGGAGCAACCTCGCCCGCGCCCTCTATCTCTTGCAGGACGAGGAGTACATTACCCTGAAGAGTACGACGTTCACCGAGTCCCTCACCACCGAAGACATCGAAGATTCCAAGGGCAACACGGTGAAAGCCGTGGAGGCGCAGACGGTCGCGGCGCAGCTCGAAGAGGCCGCGGCGGGCACCATTGCCGTCATCAACGGGAACTACGCCCTGCAGGCGGGGTTGAAGTCGGAGAATGCGCTCGCCTTCGAGAATGCGGAAGGGGAAGCCGCGCAGACCTATGCGAACATTATCGCCGTGAAGAAGGGGAACGAGAACCATCCCAAGATCAAGGCGCTCCTCGCGGTCCTCAAGACGCAGAAGGTCATCGACTTCATCAACAAGACCTATAAAGGCGCCGTGCTGCCCGTGTTCACGGTGGAATAAGCGCATTGCGGGAAATACGGCAACACCCTCGCTTTCCCGCGGGCAGTACGCATCATTTTTGCTTCCTCGTGGGGAGTACGGAATCCCCACCTCTTGCTTCCCCCTTTTGGGGGAAGTACTCCGCAGGAGGGATAGGGGTTTGCAGTTAAGCAAGATCAAAACCCCTTCAGTCACGCCAAAGGACGGCGTGACAGCTCCCCCAAAAGGGGGAGCCGAGAGAGGGGCGGAGAAGTGCAGAGTTTCCTCACCCCTTACGGGGTTCGGAATGACGAAGAAGAGAGGGTTCGGAATGACGAAGAAGAGAGGGTTCGGAATGACGAAGAAGAGAGGGTTCGGAATGACGAAGAAGAGAGGCGTTCGCCTCTCTTCTTCGCTTGTTCTCATCCGTTTCCGTGTGTCATCCTGCCCTCGCACAACGTCACCCCGACACCCACAACGTTACCCCGACACCCTACGCGTCACCCCGAGCGTAGTCGAGGGGTGACATGAAAAAAACCGCGTCATGTCTCGACTGCGCTCGACATGACGTCGTGGGCGGGGCGACATGACGTCGTAGGGCGGGGCGACATGACGTATACGAGCGGGCGACGCCCGTAAAAAAGCCCCGCACGTTTTGTGCGGGGCCGACGTTTTCAAAGCGTTTTGTTCTCTTTTGCTTCCTCTGTTTCCGCATCTTTTTCGGCCGCGCAGGGGACAGCTTCCGCCTTTTTTCCGACCCCATCCCCCTTTTTCTTGGGGTGGATGAGTTGCAGGGTGGGGATAAGCAGCCCGCCGAGGGAGTTGCCGATGAGGATCATGAGGATATAGACGAAGGACTGCCACGTCGCAATGCCCGCGCAGGCGAAGTAGAACATATCCGCAATAGAGTGTTCGTACCCGCTTAAAATGAAGGCGGGGATGCAGAACACGATGCCGATCACCTTCTTGTCGTTGTTGCGGTAGATATCGATGGAGAGATACACGAGTACGCCGCACAGTACCGCACGCAGCAGCCCGAATCCGAAGCCCTGCCCGAGTTTTCCGTTACAGAGGGAGAGGGCGGTCTCCTTGAGGTTCGGGAACACCCAGCCGATGAGATACCCGAACGCCGCCGTCGCGAGGACGTTCCCCAAGAGGCACAGGAGAAGGAGGGAGATATCCTCCTTTTTGTGCGCCTCGTATAAAAGCCCGATCTTGCCCGTGTAGAGGGCGTAGCCGCGCATGCAGATGACGAGCAGCGCCATCGAAAAGAGCAGTGCGCCGACGTACTTCGCATAGGGCTGGTCGGGCAGGATGCAGGCGAGGAACACCGCCCCGCCGAGGGAGATGAGCATGCCCGCGAGGAAGCCGTCTGCGATCTTTCCCGCAATGCCCCTTGCGGCTGCGGATCTCGTTGTTTTCTTTTCCTTTTGCATGCCATGAGTATACCATATCCGCAGGAGAATGTCAAAGGCGTGAGGGGAATTTTGCGGAAAGAGTTGTGTTTTTGCGCGGCGGATGGTATAATAAAAGCACGAGGTCGTCATGAAAAAGATGAAAAAGACAGGCAAAACTTTGTTATCCCTCCTCGCTTGCGCGGCGGCTGCCGTTGCGCTTGCGGGGTGTTCCCTCTTCCCGCGCGCTTCCTCTCCCGTCTTCCCCTACGACGTCGCCGTGGAAAACGGCTACACGGGGACGGAGGGGAGCTGGCTCGCGGCACAGGAGGAGGAGACGCACGAACACGCCCTCTATGAGGAGGCAAAGGCGAGCGGTTCCTTCGAGGGGACCTTCCTCGAATTTCTCGCCGAGCTTGCCAAAATCGGCTATGCCCCCGCGGATCCCGCTTACGGGGCGCAGCTCGCCCTCCGTTCGGCGGTCAAGGTCGAGACGAGCGCGGGGCAGGGCGCGGGGGTCATCTACGCCGTACAACAGGCGGAGGGGGAAGGGTACCCCGATCTCCTCATCCTCACCAATCACCACGTCGTCTACGGCACCCGCGGGCTGAGCGGGCAGATCCTCTGCTATCTCTACGGCGGGGAGACGGAGAGCCGGGCGCTCCTCGCCACCTGTGTGGGCGCCTCCTCCCGCTATGATATCGCCGTCCTCCGCGTGGACGGGGACACGAGCATCGCATTCGGCGGAAACAATCTCCACAAGAACGGCGAGGTCATCCTCGAGAGCGGCGCCTGCGCGGTGACGATCGGCGATTCGGACGCCGTCTGCGCGGGGGAGGCGGCGTTTGCCGTCGGCAATCCCGACGGGCAGGGGCTTTCCGTCACCGAGGGGGTGGTCTCTGTCACCTCGGAATATGTGTACATTGCGGACGACGCGGGGGATCCCGTCAGCATGCTCGAGATGCGCACGGACGCAACGGTCAACCACGGCAACTCGGGCGGGGGATTCTTCAACGCACGGGGGGAACTCATCGGCATCGTCAACGCCCGCAGCGAGAAGGAGGGGGTGGAGGCGTTCGGGTATGCCATCCCCGTCAACCGCGTCGTCGCCGTTGCCGAGAACCTCATCGCCCGCGCGGCGGAGGGGAAGACGGGGGTCGCCGTAGCAAACCTCGGCTGCACCTTCGAGACGGCGGACAGCCGCTCCGTTTACGATGAGGACACGGGCAAGTGCTACCTCTCGGAGAGCGTCGTTGCGGGGAATGTGAACGTCTTCTCGGCGGCATACCGCTCGGGGCTTCGCACGGGGGACACCGTCCTTTCCGTCACCCTGCGCTCCTCTTCGGGTACGGTGAAGCGGGCCGTCACGCGGCTGCACATCCTCGAGGACATGCTCCTTGCGGCACGGGCGGGGGACACCCTCGTTCTCGAGACCTCCCGCGACGGCGGCACGGAGATCACGTTTACCCTCTCCGATTCGAACTTCACGGTGGAGCAATGAGGGGCGGCACGCATGCCCCGCACGCCATCCCGAGCCGCCCGTTGCTTTGTACGGCACGCCATGCCCCGCACGTCATCCCGAGCCGCCCGTTGCTTTGTACGGCACGCATGCCCCGCACGTCATCCCGAGCCGCCGCGCCGCCCGCCTTTGCGGGCGGCGCGGCGCGTCGAGGGATCTCTCGTCAACGGAGGGGCGAGTTTCCTCACGCGTCTCAAACGCCCGCCCGCTTCCGCGGGCGGGCGGCACGGACGGTTCGGAATGACGTAATGATAGGCGGGGCGCGCGGTATAGAGTACGACGCGGCGGGCGTTTGAGACGGTTCGGAATGACGCAGAGGAGCGCGGCGCTCCTCTGCGTTTTCTATACCTGCCCCCTTTGAAGGGGTGGAGCGGCGCACCATGTTCAACAGCCCGGTGGGCTGTGAACGCGCCGCGACATGAGGCGTGGCCTCGCCGAAGGGGTTGCGGCGGTCCCTGCCGCCGCAACGGGGCAGGGGTGGGGGTTGCCCCCGATACGTCACCCCGCCCCGCCCGCAGCTATGATTGCTATCCAAGGGCGGCACGAGCCACAGGCGAAGTAGCGCAGTCGAGGGATGACGGGCGCCAAGCCGTCCGTTCTTGCCCCCTCCGTGGGAGGGGGGTAGGGGGGTGGGGCGGCCCCCAACTCCGCTTACCCCTCGGCTTCTCCGCGAGGACGCCGTAGGCGTGCCTTGCGCTGAAGCTCCGCCGCTCGCGGCGGTGATGAGGTGGATATAGTTTACACCTCATCCGTCACGGCAAGGGCAGCCGTGACACCTTCCCCTCGAGGGGAAGGCAAGGGCAGGCGGGGCGGGGTCTCCCCTTGAGGGGAAGGCAAGGGCGGGGTACTTTCCACAACTTGCCCTCCCCCTGCGTCAGGGGGAGGGGTAGGGGTGAGGGTCCGCCCATGATTTCCGCACGGCATGAGAGACCGAAATCGCGGAATGGGTCGTAAAAATGACGGCGCGCGCATAGAATAGCGCGATGAGACTGTTTTCCGAAATTGCAAAGGCGCTCGGCGGGGAGGGGCTTTCCCTCCGCGTGCAATACACGGTGATAGACGGCCGCGGCGGGTACTTCCAGAACGTGAAGCGGCTCTCCTCCCTCACGGAGGAGGAGATCGTCTTCCTCGGCAAAAAGGGGGCGGTCAGGGTGCGCGGGCGGGGGCTGTCCCTCGGCAAGTATTACGCGGGGGACGCCGCCGTCCTCGGCGATATTTTTGCGGTGGAGAGGGTGGAATAATGGCGGGAAGACGGGAATACTACGTGGAGGGGCTGAGCGTAAGCCGTGCCGTGGAGAAACTCGCGGGGCTCGGGGTGCCCGTTCTTTCCGCCCGCCGTGACGGAAAAAAGGGGCTGTATTTGCAAGTAGACGCCAAACACCATAAAAAAGCTTTTGCAATTTTGCGCGGTTCGTGTTATAATGTAAAGAGAACGGATCGGCGCGGTCTCTCCCGCTTTGCCGTTTTTCTCAAAAAACAGGCGGGACTAATCGCGGGCGCACTCCTCTTTTTCGCCGCCGCGGCATTCTTGCAGTCCCGCGTCCTCGCCGTCCGCGTGACGGGCAGCGGGGCATACCTCGGGGCGCAGGTGGAGGAGATCCTCGCCCGCGGGGGAGTGAAGCGCTTCTCGGCGCCGCCCGCGGAATACGCGCCCCTGCGCGCCGCCGTCCTCGCCCTCCCGCGCGTGAGCTTCTGCTCCTTCCGCAAGGAGGGAGGGGTGCTTACGGTGGACGTCGAGGTCTCGGAGGAGCCCGTCCCCTTAAAGAAGGAACTCCTCGTCCCCGCCACGGGCACGGTGGAGGAACTCACCGTCATCCGCGGCACCCCCCTCGTCTCGGTGGGGGAGGAGGTCAGAAAGGGGGAAACGGCCGTCGCGGGCTATCTTCTCATAGGCGGGGAGAGGCGGGAGGCGGTCGTCATCGCACAGATCAAAGTGAAATACCCGTTCTCCGCGGAGTATGCGGGGGACGAAGGGGCGGCCCTCGCACAGGCGGCGCTCGACTTCGGCGAGATCGACGGGGTACAGACGACGAAAACGGAGAGCGGCTATCTTGTCGCGGGGACGGCGCACGCCGCCGCGGCGGTCAATCTCGGTTGAGGAGGATATTACGGCAACTTCATGCACCGTAGACACGGGGACGATCGAAACTCTGCAAAAGGTCCTCGGCGTATTCGATGAAAATCTCACGACCGTTTCCCGCGAACTCGGTCTCCTTTCCCATGTCGAGGGGACGAAGATCGTTCTCGAAGGGGAGGAGGCGGAGACGGGGGCGCGGGTGCTTTCCTCCCTCCTCTCCATCCTCCGCGCGGGGGAGACGGTGGATAGGGGCAGCCTGCTCTATTCCATCGCCCTTGCCCGCGAAGGACAGGCTTTCGACCTCGGGGAAGTGATGGAGGGGGTGGTCGTCGTCACCTCCCGCGGCAAGCCCGTCAAGTGCAAGACGGTCGGCCAGAAGAACTATGCGGATGCGATCAGGGCGCACACGATCACCTTCGGCGTGGGGCCTGCGGGTACGGGCAAAACGTACCTCGCCGTCTGCCTCGCCGTCGCCGCGTTCAAGGCGAAAGAGGTGGAAAAAATCATCCTCACCCGTCCCGCGGTGGAGGCGGGGGAGAAGCTCGGCTTCCTCCCGGGGGACCTGCAGACCAAGGTAGACCCCTACCTCCGCCCGCTATACGACGCATTGCAGGAGACCTTTGGGTTCGAGACCTATCAGAAACTCATGGAGAAGGGGAGCATCGAAGTCGCCCCCCTCGCCTACATGCGGGGCAGGACCCTTTCGGACGCCTTCGTCATTTTGGACGAGGCGCAGAACGCGACGCGCGAACAGATGAAAATGTTCCTCACCCGTCTCGGGGAGGGGAGCAGGATGGTCGTCACGGGGGACCTCACGCAGACCGACCTTCCCGAGGGGAAGACGAGCGGATTGAAGCAGGCCGTCTCCATCTTAAAGGGGGTGGACGAGATCGCGGTGTGTACCCTCACGGAGAAAGACGTGGTGCGCCACCCGCTCGTGATGAAGATCGTCCGCGCCTATGAAAAGAGCGCATCCAAGTCCGAACCCGAGAAAAAACGCAGGAAGGGGGAGAAAAAATGAACCGTAACGAAATGCTCGGCAAGAAATACGGCCGCAGGCTCGTAGCGAGCGCGTTCGTCTTTCTCGCATGCTATGTGGTGATGCTCGCCATCGTCCTTCTCATGATCATCATCAACGACGTTCACGGCTGGACGGGCTTCATCGAACAGCACTACACGGGGCTGCTCTCCCTCATCTTCAGCCTCTTCTTCCTCTTCGCCATCGTCTATTTCTACTACTACTTCGAGGATCCCGAGGTACTCGTCCACTTCAAGAGCGTCGTCCTCATCTTTACCCTCCTCATCTTCTGCACCATTCTCTGCTACGTCTTCGGGGAATTCGTGCATCCCTACTCCCGCCCGTATGCCCTCTTCGCCATCCTCTTTCTGTTCCTCTTCGACAGGCGTCAGGCGGTGATCCTCAACTTCGTCTTCATCTTCTCGGTGTTTTCCATCGACCTCTTCACCAATAATTATGACGCGATGACCATCAACACCGAAGTGTACGCGACCCTCCTTTTGGGCTTTATCTGCGGGACCATCGCCGTCTTCGTGGCGGGGCAGATGAAGACCCGCCTCTCCCTCCTCCTCACGGGGTTCGTCATCGCCGTGCCCTCCGTCGCGATCGTCCTCCTCTTCCAGATCCCGAGCGGGAACTACGGCTTTGTGCAATACGTCGAATCGTGCGGCTTCCGCATCCTCGGGTGCCTCGTCTCCGCCATTCTGTCCCTTGCCCTCATGCCCGTCTTCGAGCGCATCTTCAACCGCCTCACCGTGTTCCGCCTGCGCGAACTCACGAGTACCTCTTCCCATCTTCTCAACCGTCTGAAGACGGAGGCGCCCGGCACCTTCAACCACTCCCTCATCGTGGCGCAGCTGTGCGAGACGTGCGCCGTCGCGATAGGGGAGAACGCCGAACTTGCCCGTGCCGCGGCGTACTACCACGACGTGGGCAAACTCAAGCAGCCCGACTGCTTCACCGAGAACCAGAGCGGCTACAACGTACACGACGAACTCACGCCCGAGCTTTCCGCCGATATCATCCGCTCCCATGCAAAGGACGGGTACGATCTTCTCGTTTCCGAGCATTTGCCGCAGATTATTGCGGACGTCGCCCGCGAGCATCACGGCACCATGCCCATTAAATATTTCTACGACAAGGCGAACCGCCTCTCGGGCGGGGACGTCAACGTCAAAGACTATTCCTACCTCGGCCCCACCCCCCGCACCAAGATCGCCGCGATCGTGATGATCGCCGACGCCTCGGAGGCGGCGGTGCGCTCCCTTGCCGACCGTTCCCCCCAGAGCGTGGAGAAGGTCGTCCGCTCCATCATCGAGGAGAGGATGGACCTCGACCAATTCGCCGACTGCGATATCACCCAAAAGGAACTCACCACCATAAAGCAGACCATTGTGGACGCCCTCTCGGGCGTACACCACCACCGCGTGGAATACCCCGCCATCCGCTTCACCCGCGAGAGGGAGGCCGTGCCCGAGGAGACGGAGGACGAGGATGAGTAAAGTGATCCTCGAGGGCGGGAGATTTCCCCTGAAAAAGGCGCTCGCGGAGGCGCTCTCCGGGAGCGTCGAGGGGGATCTGCCCATCGTATTGGAACTTCTCTTCGTCTCCGAAAAGGCCATCCGTTCCCTCAACGCCCGCGAGAGGGGGGTGGACAAGGTCACCGACGTCCTCTCCTTCCCCGCCGGCAATTACGACCCGCATCGCCCCCTGCTCTCCGCGGAACATGCCGACTGCGTGGAACCCGTCATGGGCAAGAAAAAAGGGGAATGGGTGCAGAAAAGCGCCCGTCTCTACCTCGGGAGCGTCGTCATTTGCAAGAAGCGCGCCGCGGAGCAGGCGGAGGAGTACGGGCACTCTTACGAGCGGGAGCTGTGCTATCTCGCCGTCCACGGATTTTTACACTGTCTCGGGTACGACCACGAGACGGAAGAGCAGAAGCGCCCGATGCGGGCAAGAGAGGAGGAGATCATGGCAAAGCTCGGCCTTGAAAGAGAGGTATGAGAAGCGGAACGGTCGCCGTCATCGGCAGGGCAAACGCGGGGAAAAGCACCCTTCTCAACGTGCTTGTCGGCGAGAAAGTCGCCATCGTCTCCCCCAAACCGCAGACCACGCGGGACCGCATCCTCTGTATCCTGAACCGCGCGGAGGGGCAGATCGCGTTCGTCGATACGCCGGGGCTTTACCGCCGCCACAACGCCCTCACCGACCTCATGATGCGCACGACGGAGACGACCTCCAAGGACGTGGACGCCATCCTCTTCGTGCATGACGGGCACGCGGGTCTCAAAGAGGAGGACGTCACCCTCATGAAAAAGTACGCCGCCCTCGGCGTACCCATGCTCGTCGCCTATACGAAGATCGACCTCATGTCCCCCGAAAAGATCCTGCCCGACCTGCAGACGCTCTCCGCGGAGGGGTTGGACGTCTATCCCGTCTCCGCACGGCGGGGGAAGAACCTGAAACAGCTCGAAGCGGGCATCTTCTCGATGCTCCCCGAGGGGGACCCGCTCTACCCCGGGGACATCGTCTCCGACCGCAGCGAGAAGTTCATGATCGCCGAACTCATGCGGGAGAAGATCCTTCTAAAGTACGACGAGGAGATCCCGCACGGGGTGGCGATCGTCGTCAACACCTTCGAGAAGAAGGAGAACGGCGTGTATGAGATAAATCTCGACATCGTCTGCGAGAAAAAGAACCACAAGGCGATCCTCATCGGCAAGCAGGGCAAGGCCCTCAAGGAGACCGCCTCCTTCGCGCGGGAGAGCATGGAAAAGTTCCTCGGCGCGAAAGTGTTCCTCACCGTCTATGTGAAAGTGCGGGAGGATTGGCGGGATAAACCGGGGCTTATGAAAGAGTACGGTTATTTCGAGGAATGACGAATTTTCCCACCCCATATGCACAAAATGGGGTTGGGAGGGCACATGAAAAAGGAGAGTGCGCGGGAGATCGCGTGGCGTCTCTTCGAAGAGACGGGAAACTTGAGTTACTACATGCTGTATCATCGGCTCGGGGACTGAAGATGGAATGGAAAACGGACGCGCTCGTCTTGCGCACGGCGGATTACGGAGAATACGACAGGATGGTCACCCTGTTCACCGCCGCACGCGGAAAGATCGGCGCGGGGATGAAGGGGGTGCGCCGCGCGAACGCGAAACTCAAGTTCGCCGCGCAGCCCTTTTGCTTTGCGGAATACGTTCTCACCGAACGAGGGGGGAGGAATACCGTAACGGGCGCCTCCCTCCACGAGGGATTTTTCGGGCTTCGGTGCGACCTTGCCGCCATGTACGCGGCGACCGCCGTCCTCGAGACGTGCGACGGGCTTTTGTATGAGGGGATGACGAGCGGGGGGCTTTTCGTCTCCGCCGTCGAGGCGCTCCGCGGCATCGAGAGCGGGGAGCGGGGGGCACTCGTAAAATTCCTCCTTGCCGCCCTCGCCTATGCGGGGTACCCCGTTTCGGCGGGGGATTGCCCCGTCTGCGGCAAACCCCTTGCGGGGAGGATGGCGTTCGACCTCTCCAACGGCTGCTTCGTCTGCCCCGCCTGCGCGGAGGGAGTGCCCGCGAGCGAGTCCACCTACCGGACGATCCGCGCCGCTCTCAAGGGAGAGGGGGAGACGTCGGAGGACGGCACCGTGCGCGCCCTGCGCCTCCTCGGCGCCTATTACGCCCACCAGACGGGCGGGGAACTGCCCTCTCTCACGGAGTACCTCTCCCTCCTCCGCCCCGCCCCGTAGCCCTTCTTCCGTACCCGCTTTCTTCTGCGCCCGCGGCCGCAGTTCCGCACCGACCGGGGCCGCTCTATTTCTTCCTTGCTCCGCATTCCGCCGACGGTTTCCCCGCCGGCGGTATTTCTATATAATATAAGGAACGCGCGATAGGGGACAAGGGCGGCGGTCTGCTATTCTTTTGCCCCCTCCGCGGGAGGGGGGGGTAGGGGGGTGGGCATGCCCGATTATGGCAGAAAATACCGAACAAATCGGTAAAAATAGGAAAAAAATTCTCAAAAAAGGATTGAAAATATAAGTTTGCCTTATATATAACTGAAAAAGTTTAGCTAAACCAAAAGCAAAACGAAAGTTGGTTTTTGGGAAACCTCCTTGACGGAAGCATGAAATCGTTGTAAAATTAGAATGCTATTTTTATAAATGGCGAAATATAATTTCATATAAGGGGGAAAAGTAGCATGAGGAAACTCAAGGTCGCTTTGATCGTGCTGTTTGCGATGGTGATGTCTCTCGGCTTGGTCGCCTGCCGCGACAAGAACAAAGACGAGAAAGTCATCAGCAGGATCTCCAGCGTCAGCGGCATTCCGACTCTTACCGATTCGGATACGCTTGAAAGCTGGAACGAGAAAGCAGCAAAGATCAAGGTGAAGGTGCGGTACGAAGAACTGTCTAACGGCGAGCAACCCGAGGATGAGACTCTCGAGGGGCAAGACGTCAAGACGGAGATCGTCGGCATCAAATGGTCCGATCCGCAAATCGGCGACTATACGCTCATTATCACGCCCGCCGTGCATAATGCGAACAATAAGACCGAGGAACGGACGATTTCGCTCGAACACGATTTCGGCACTCCCGATGCGAACGACGTGGAAACCTGCAGGAAGTGCGGCGCCCGCCGCACGAGCCGCGATGAGAACGTCCAGCTGAAATATCAGGACTTCCACAGCGGTTACTCGGCATCGGGTGCGGTGTTCAACAACAAGCTCGAAGGCGAGACCTACAGTTACGATGCGAACGCGAACAGCGCGTTCAAGAAGTTCGGCAACGTCACCGTGTGGAACGGCGATGAGGAATACTCCGCCGAAGTTCCTACCGTCACGGTCGGCCGTCTCGAGAAGGGGTCGACCATCTCCGTCACGGGTACGGCGGTCGAGGAACTCGACGGCTCCGCCGAGCAGTATTGGTTCTTCCCGATCATCGGTATTGCCGACCGCAATGCGAACGGGACCAACCCCGCATATCCCGAATCTGCCTATAAGGGCGGTACCTCCGTTATCATGCGTAACGACGGGCACATCCTTTATAACGGTATCGGGCAGGGGACCTATTCGGCTTCTTCCGGACCTTTCTCGGGTGCGAAGCTCGCGGCTCTCGCGGGCGGCGACTCCGAGGACGGGTTCCCGAACTACGGCTCGGGCACCCTTGCGAATTCGTCGTCCGAGGTGAGTTGGCCCGACGATTGGCCCGCAGGCTACGGTGAACTCGGCGTTTTGCCCGATGTTGCGTCGTGGCCGAATTGGTATGTCTATTCGACGAACGACGGTTCCATCCGTTCCCCCGGCCCCTATGCCGTGGAGACGGACGTTGTCCTCACGTGGACCTACCGCAACGACGGTGTCATCGAGATGACCATCTCGGCGAGCGACGGCGAATACGTCTTCAAGGGCTATGTGAAGGTTCCCGATTCTCCCTCCGGTTACTATGAGACCATTCTCCACGGCGAGCGCACCCGCTACACCTTCTCGAAGAGTTCCATCATCGAGACGAGAACGGTGAAGGGCGTGCAGATCGACTCCAACGAGAAGATCAATTACTATCAGAATGAGATGATCGACGCCTCCAAGGTGAAGATCCGCTATCAGTACGACAGCGGTTGGGAATCCGCAGCGGTTACCGCGGATATGCTCGAGGCCAAGGTCGGCGAGAATTGGGTAAAACTTGATACGACCCCTCTTGCCGCTACCATGACCGAGTTCCGCGTTCATGTAGTCAAGGGCTCCTTCGAGGGCACCGTGGACTTCACCGATGCGATGAAGCCTCAGGTCATCGAAAACGCCATCGGCACCGTGAACGGCAACAACTATAAGAACGACGATAAACTCCTCAACAACGATAAGGTGGGTGCTTTCGCGCTCTCCGTTGAGACCGGCACGCAGAACTATATCGTTCTCACGCCCGTCCTTGCGGCAGATACCTACAACTGGGCGCAGAAGATCACCGATACCACGGGTTGGACGAACGGCACGCCTGCCGATGCCAACCGTTATATCGTCCTCCGCTTCGATGCGGGCGAGTATGGCACCTTCACGAAGGAGAGCGTTACCGTCAAGTCGGGCGATAGCGACGTTCTTTACAAGCTCCACGTTGAGGAAGACAACAAGGTCGCATACCTCGCGCTCGCGCTTACCAAGGACCTTGCGAAGACCCCGATCATCGTCACGGGCCTCAACGCGACCCCTGTGAAGATCGACCTCACCGGGCTTCGCGGCTTCGACGCGACCTCTTCGATCGATGGTTCGGTTGCCCTTGTCGGCGAGACGCCCGTCACCGCGTACTACACGGTTGAAAAGGGGACGACGGAAGACAAACTCACGATCTCCGTCAACGGGTCCGACGTTGCGCTCTCCTCGATCACGTCGGATGAGACGGCAACGATGCCGAGCGGCTTCTACTTTAAGGTCAAGAAGGATATAACCCAGCTTGCAAGCGACGGCATCTTCACCGTTACCGTTACCTTCTCGGCACCCGGTAATCTCAAGGAAGTAGGGGCTCTTCAGACCAACACCATCGGGCTGAAGCTCGACGGCGACCTTGTCGCATTGGATACCGTGGGCTACGACTTCAACGCCGGCGGCGAGTACGGCGGCTACGTTGTGCAGTACGGTTTCACCGATATCTACTTCATCAAGGGCGTTGCGATAAGCGATATGCAGGCAACGGAGATGCACGGTTCCATCACCGTCAATATCAATGCCGGCGGCGATAGCTATGAGAATGTCCGCCCGCTCGAGCTTTCCTATGGCTACAGCATGCGCAGCGGCATCCACTTCACGAACGTTGTCGACAGTGCCCTTGCGACCATCTCCATCAAGATGATCGGCACCGTGAACGACGCTTCCGACGTGGACAGCGGCTATGTTGTCATCATCAAGATCAACGTTTCCGAACTCGGCGTCCGCACGACGGATCCCAGCGAGGACTACTACTTCGAGATCGTCGGCGAAGTCAAGGCGCCTCAACTCAAGTACTATAAAGTTTCGGGTTTCGGCGACGCGACGACCACGCAGGTCATCGACGATAAGACCGTCTCCGACGACGACAAGGTCCTCCTCAAGGAGGGCGACTGCCTCACCGAGAGCGGGCTTGTGGCCTACGTCATCAAGGGCACGGGCAAAGAGAGCGACAAGGTCATCTTTTACGCGGGCGCAACCGTGATCGGCGGCGGCCACACGTGGGACGACGCCGGCACGACCTGCGAGCGCTGCGGCGCAACGAAGGATACTGCCGTTACCCTCACCCACGACGAAGCCGATTGGAACAAGGACACGGGGAACACCACGAGGGGCAACCTCTACGACGGCGACTTTGTTGAGATTTCCGGTAAGTACAACGGCAACCATGCGAAGGACTACACGGGTATCGAGACCAACGTCCGTCAGGGCGCCGGTTCTGCGTTCTATGTGCGTGTCCGTAACGACGGTGTCTGCAACCGTGAGGACGGTGGCGACAACCAGGTCAAACTTCTCTATAACTCCACGCCTGCCAACACGGTGAACGGCGTTCCCAACGGGATCGACGGCGAACCCATCAGCACCGACAGCGGCGACTATATCCGGGCAAAGCAGAACGGTTACTTCAAGGTCACCGCTTACTACACGGGCAGGATCCTCACGATCACGTCGAGCCTTTGGACGAAGGATCAGGATATGAACGCCGAGACGCCGTACTTCTCCTTCACCGTGCAGATGCAGGTCGGCGGCATGGCGGATTACGTTCTCGTGCGCTTCCGTATCGACACCTATGAGAACAATCCTACCGTTGAGCTTGACGGCAATGCGACCTTCGTCCGCGGCAAGATTGCGCAAAGCACGATCACGACGATTACCACCAACGAGGACGTCACTGCAGGTGTCGGCGAGAACACCACGGCGACCTTCAAGTCCGATGAGGTCTCTTTGGATAAGACGTCCGCTTATACCTCCGAGTATGCAGAGGGCGTGATCCCGACCTTTGCTCCGTCTCTCGTACTCAAGGGCATTGCCGCCGAACTCAGTGCAGGGCAGAAGACGGCGCTCGGCATCACCGACGAGTATAAGCACTACGTCTCCTTCAAGACGACTATCGGCTCGATTTCCGGCAAGACGACCGTCCGCCTCATCGACCTCTCGACGGGCAAAGAATATGCGAACGGCTATGTGAAACTCGACGGTACCAGCCTCGAGGTCGTCATCCCGTTCGAGGCGAACACTCTCTACAAACTCGACTTTGCGAATGACATCGCCGACATGCATCAGGGCGACGTCGTCATCGACCTCCGTCAAGTCTCCCTTGCGAACGTCAGGATGACAGTCTCCTCCACGGCGGACATTCTCGGCGGCGAGGCGACCGTCAATGTCACGGGCGAAGCCCCTGCGGGCACCAAGCTCGAACTCGGCGAAGCCTCCCTTGTGTGGAGCGAGATCAAGCAGGGCGATACCCTCGGCGATCTTACCGTGAAGTCGGTTGAGGGCGACACCGTGACCTTCACCGTTCCCGCGGCAGATCTCACGAAGCCTGTCACCGCATATGAACTCCACCTCCGCACGGCGGAAGAGGGCTTCCTTGCGGATGGCGCCTTCGACACGTTGCAGATCCCCGCATCGGCGGATAGCGTCACCGTCATCGACAACGACGTCTATGTCAAGGCAGAAGGGAACACCCTCACGCTTGTAACGGCAAGCGGCGTCGGCAAGGACGCGACCAAGTCGCTCTATCTCAACGTCAACGGCGGTACGGCGACGGTCGGAACCAGCTACGAGCTTGTCAGCAACTACAATATCTCCGTGAAGATCGATTCGAACGGCGCGCCTGCATTCGTGAATGCTGCGAACAATGTCACCGAGAACGGTACGCTTGTTTGGTCGAATGTCGGCGAGAAATATCTCCTCGTTCTCACGCTCGACCTCTCCGATCTCAATATTGAAACGAACACTGCGTACGGCTTCCAGCTTGCAACGGGTGTTGCGGAGATGGGCAACACGCTCTACGTCGTAAAGGCAGACCGTTCGATCGGAACGGCAACCCTTTCGGGCAGCGAGCAGCTCAACACGCTTAAGACCTCCAACTGCAACACCACGGGTCTTGCGGCGAAACTCTACAGCGGCGAAGGGATTTCCTTCTACTACGACGTACAGGTCACGCGTGCGCATACCTTTGAGGCGGATGACAAGACGGGGCTTCTTGTCTGCTCTGTATGCGGTACGATCGCGGTGGACGGCGATGCTTACGGGAAACTTGTTCCCGCGCTCGCAGGGATTTCCGAGAGCGGCATGTCCTTCTCTTATCAGATTGTCTCGTGGGGCGACGAAGACTGGGCGAATACTGCAATCGAGACGACGCTCGGCAACGTGCAGATCCAGGCGGGCAACTTGAAGGGCAATGTTCAGGTTCCAAACAGTATCCCTCACGATTTGAAGGGATCGCCCGTCAATGAGAATTTGTGGCCTAAGCTTGGTTCCAAAGAAACGGGCATTGAATGGAATTACTATCAGACGGCGGGCACCTATATCACCGTTACGATTGATGCGACGACCGGCGACGTGAAGTTCTATAAGAATGGTGCGCTTGCAATCACCTATGTAGGTACGTTGAATGGGAGCGGAGGCGCATTCACCGTGAAGCAGTTTACCGAACTCTTCTTGAAACTCGGCGAACGCGGCGGCTTCCGTCTCTTCGGCGATGAGACGTTGCATGGGCGCAATGTGTCGATCGTCAAGAAGGTTCTTACAGCCGAAGAGGTTGGGGCTCGTTATTCGCTTTACCTCAGCGAGGCCGATAGCCTTCCGGACGGTGCCGAGTACACATGGAAGGGTTGCGGCTCCTCGCACACCTACGGCGAAGCGGGTCAGGGTACCGACACGTGGTGCGTCTATTGCGGCAACCTCAACCCCAACCATACGCACAAGTATGAGGGCAACAACTGCGTGTACTGCGGCGAAGAGAACGCGGGGCACACGCACTCCTACGCCCCCGACACCCACAAGTGTGCCGAAGACAACGCGGTCAATCCTGCCGACAGCGCGCATGAGAGCAGCTATGTAGACGGTGTTTGCTCCGTTTGCGGACACGTCTGCACGCACGAAGGGGCGGACATTTCTTCCGGAAGCGGTACCTGCACCCACTGCAACGCCACCTACGGCGATCAGAGCAGCACGGTTGCGAAGTCCGACGTGAAGTATATGTGGGACGGCTACAACACGTGGCAGCTCCACAACGGCGAGACGCTTGTCTTAACGGCTACGCATACGGGCGGCAACAGAGCTTGGGGCGGTGTGAACTGCTTCATCTTCGACAGAACGAGCACCTCTCAACCCAACAAAGATTGGCTCTATATCATGCGCGCCGCCGGCGACGTGGCTGCAACGGGCTGGTCTTGGGGCCCCGCGGGCGTGACTTTGAACCCCGGCTTCACCAACGCGGATGCGTTTGTCACCGCAAAGGAGACCGGCAACATTCAGATCACGGTGACCATGCTCAACGGCAAGATCACGATCGAGTACAAGATCTGGGCGGCGGGGAAGGATACCGCCTCCGCGGCAGCCGACTACACCCTCACCGCAGAGTTCTCGAACATGACGCTTGATGTGTACGATTTCGGCGTCGCGATCGACAGGTGCACCGCGACCGAAGATGACGCAACGGCGGACGGCAAGGGCGATGTTTCCGAAGCTGGCTACTCGGTCAAGATCAGCGGCTGGACGTGGGCAGACTGATTCCTGCGACAGTAGCGCAACAAGCCCCTGTTCCTTTTGAGGGACGGGAAAAAGGCGAAGACCCTCACGAATAGTGAGAAAAAAACCCACGGGCAACCGTGGGTTTTTTCTCGTTCTCTCGTTTCCGTCCCGATACGTCACGCCCCGCCCCAACGCGTCATGTCGAGCGTAGTCGAGACATGACACCATTTTCCGCACCCCCTTACCGCGTCACCCCTCGACTGCGCTACTTCGCCTATGGCTCGTGCCGCCCTTCGATAGCATTCATAGCTGCGG
>CANRFW010000026.1 GCA_947630035.1 uncultured Clostridia bacterium
ACTCCACGATATTCGCGGGGTCCTTCATCTCCGTCACGTAATCCTCGCGCTTATACGAGGCGCGCTTCTTCTGCAGCACCTTCACCGTGTTGCGGTTGTCCCGCGCAATTCTCCGCGATTCCTTCGCACCGATATAGTGCTTCTTCTCCGCTTCGGAGGGGACAGGCCTTTCTTCCGCCATTCCCTTACCTCCTTGCCTTCGGGTCGAACGCGTCCCGCAGTCCGTCCCCTACAAAGTTGAATGCGAGGACGGCCAATACAATACATATCCCCGGGGAGATCCATAGGTTCGGATAGTTGGTCAGCGCCGTCTCGTTTGCGGCGGCATTGATCATATTGCCCCACGTTGCATAGGCGCTCGGGATACCGATCCCGAGATAGCCGAGGGTCGCTTCGGTGAGGATGATCCCGCCCAGCCCGAGGGTCATCGAGACGATGAGCTGGGGCATGACGTTCGGGATGAGGTGTTTGAAGATCTTCCTCCACACGGGAAGCCCGCTTGCCTCCGCGCTTATCATGAACTCCTGCTCGCGGAGGGACAGAATTTGCCCGCGGACGAGCCTTGCCGTGCCCGCCCAGCCGAAGAGGGTGAGCATCGCCATCATGATATACAGCTTCGGCGCATCGTAAATATCGTTCCCCTCGAGCGCAACGCCCACGATCATGAGCATCGGCATCGTCGGGACGCATTGGAAGATATCGACGATACGCATGATGAGGTTATCCACCCATTTGCCGAAATACCCCGCAATGCCCCCCAAGATCATGCCGAGAACCGTTTCGAGAATGACGACGACGAAGCCTATGGTGAGGGAAATTCTGCCCCCGTACATGAGGCGGGAGAACACATCGTAGCCCTTATCGTCCGTGCCGAGGAGGTGGGTAGACGACGGCGGACGGTAGTTGGAAGGCTCCGAATAGGTGACAATGTACATATCCTGCACGACCGTCTCCCCCGAATCGGGATCGACGACGCTGACTTCGATATGATCGGTATACGTCTCGCGCACCGAGGTCGTGTAGTCGGACTCCTGCTCCTTCCAGACGAAGGGGAGGAAGGAGAAGACAGGCCCCAGGAAGGAGAATACGAACAGCGTGATGAGAATGACAAGCCCCACCATGGAGAGCTTGGAGCGGAAGAACCGCTTGAGGACGAGACGGGTGGGCGAGAGGGTGCGGGAGGTGACCTCCTCCACTTCGTCCTCCGCGAGAGGCTCGGCGGCCGCTTCGATCTCCTCGGCAGTCCCCTTTGCTTCGGGCGTTTTTTCTGCCCCCTCTGCGGTTTTTTCGACCCCATCTCCCGTTTTTTCGGTTTTTTCCACGGGTTTTTCGGTCTCCTCGGGCGAAGGGGAGGCGGGAGTTTTCTTTTCTTCTTCCATGTCTCTTTCCTCCTTACTTCGTGAGTTTGACGCGCGGGTCGACGACCGCGTACATGAGGTCGCTTAACAGGGTGCCGAGGACCGTCATGATGGCAAGGAACATGTTATATCCCATGATGAAGGGAACGTCCGCGACGAGCAGGGCGTCGTAGGCGAGCTTGCCGATGCCGGGGATGGAGAAGACCGTCTCCGTGATCATCGCCCCGCCGAAGAGGGAAGGGAGAATTCCCGCCATCATGGTGACGAGGGGGATCATCGTGTTGCGGAAGGCGTGCTTGTAGACGACCGACTTCTCCGAAAGCCCCTTCGCGCGGGCCGTGCGAATGTAGTCGGAGTTGAGAACTTCGAGGGTATTCGTGCGGGTGTAGCGCATGAGAGAGCCGATGGAGAGGATGACGAGGACAAACATGGGCAAGACCATGTGCCACAGGATATCGCCGAACACGGCGAACCACGAGGCGTTCATCGGGAGAGACCCCTTGATCCCGCTTACGGGGAACCACTTCAGCTTGACGGCGAACACGCGGATGACGAGCGCGCCGAGGAAGAAGGTGGGAAGGGAGATGCCGATCATCGTAAGCACAGTTACGGTGTAGTCGATGAACCCGTATTGGTTGGTCGCCGCCTTGACCCCGAGGGGGATCGCGATGGCGAATTGCAGAATGGTCGCCACAAATGCGATCGCGAACGAGATGCCCATGTTCTTCATGATGACCTCGCCCACGGGGCTCTTGTATTTGAAGGACATGCCCATATCCCCCTTGAGGAGGTTGAACAGCCAGTTGAAGTAGCCCATGAAGAGGGAGCCGACTTTGTCCCAGAAGGTCGCCACGGAGTACTTGGTCCCCGCGGTGTACGTCGCCCTCCCGCTCGGGTTGAAGGAAATGCGGGGAAGCGCATCCCCCTCGCGCACGACGGAATACTCCCCCTCTTCGAGGCTCTCCGTCCTGTCGACAAAGGTGAAGCCGCGGTCGTCCTCGCCCTCGGTCTCGCCCCCTTCGCCTTCCTCCGTGACGGCGATCTCGCTCGAGAGGATCTTCTCGATCTTGTAGCTCCCCGCCGTGTAGGCGCCGCTCTCGTTCTTCTGCATGGCTTCGAGGGTGATGCGGTAGTCGCCCGAGGCGTATTCCCCCGCGTACCACTCTTCCTCGGAGAGATACCCCTTTTCGACGCGCCCGTAGGTATCCTTCTTCGTATTCTTACGGAAGGTGAGAGAGGCGATCTCCTTCACCGAGCTTGCGTCGGGCTTGATATCGAGGTAGGCATCGGGCATGTTCAGCCCGTATAACTCCTTGATACGGTCTACGTCCGATTCCTGCATGGTGCCCTGCGCGAGCGCGCTCGCAAACTGCTGGTCGACAAAGTCGACCGGCATCATGCGCGCGAGTCCGTAGATGATGATGGACACGCCGAATAGGATGAGAACGCAGAGGAGAAGCCTCTTAACGATATATGTGAGCGTTTTCATAATACCTGCCTTTCCCGCGGGGACAGCGCCCCGCTATCCGATCCCGCCCGTCAGTGCTTGAAATCCACTTCCCAAATGCGGGAGAACAGCCCGTTGTATGCGCCGACCTCCGTCTCCGGGGTGAGCGTTGCGGAGTCGATCACCTTGCTGTTGTAGGCGTACATATCGCTCCTTTGATAGGTGGGGAACTCCACCGCAAGCTCCATGATCATATCGAGCGCGCTCCTGTAGATCCCCTTCCTTCGGTTCTGATCGTCCGTCTCCCTGCCCGCGTCGATGAGACCGCTGAGTTCGGTGATGATATCGTACTCCGTTCCGTAGAGCTGCTGATTTTTGAGGATCTGCGGATAGCCCCAGTTGTTGACGCTCGTCGCCTTGGAATCCTTGTGATAGACCTGATACATGTCGGGGTCGATCGTCGAGGACCAAGCCGCCGCCCACACCGTGAGTTTCCCGGTGGTGAGGTCGGAGAGGGCCGTCTGCGACTGCACGACTTTAATGTTGAAGCCCACCTTGTTGAGGATCGTCTGCGCGTTCAGGAACATGGCGTAGGCGGGGTGGTCGGTCGAGCCGCCCGCTATCGTGAACTTGTAGTCGAGGGTGTCGACGCCGAAGCCCGCGATCTCCTTGTACCAACTGTTATCGTCGGAGTTATAGGTATAGCCCGCATCCTCGAGGAGCTGCCTTATCTCGTTCCCCGTGGAGTCGTAGGCGTAGCTCGTGCCGTTCCGCGAGGTGTAGACGCCGGCGTCCGTCGGATATGCCCAGCTGACCTTGGTCATGGGGCGGTTGATCTCCTCCGCGAGGCCGCCCTTATAATAGTTGTTGAAGATGATGCTCGTATCCATCGCCTTCATGATGGCGCGGCGGACGTTGATCTCGGGCACATAGCGGGGGTTGATCCCCACATAGCCGTAGCCCGCCGTCTTGGCCTCGACGTGTTCGATCCCGAGCCCGTCGAGTTCGGTCATCTTATCCGTCGTGGCGTTGGGCTCGCCGTAGAGGATCTCTCCCGAATTGAGGGAGTTGACGATCTGGTCGGTCTGTACGACGCGGTACTGCAAGTACTTGATCTTCGCGTTCTCAATGTTGGGCGCGACGGTGTGGAAGTACTCGTTCCTCTGGAAGTAGGCGTAGTTCAGATTGAAGAAGTCGCTGCCGCTCTTGGCGGGGTCGCCGTCCGCACTCGACGCCATGTAGGGGCCTGCCCCCTTGGGAAGGCGGACCTTTTCGGGGGCGTTGAGGACGTCCTGGAAGAAGTCGAAGTCGCCGAGTTCGATGCCGAACTCCCCCTTGGCGGGATCGAACGCCTCGACGTAGTTCTTGCCCTTATAGGTGCCCGAATAGTAGTTGAGGGGGGCTACCTGGAAGGAGAAGTTCCAAATGGCCTTGGGGTCTACCCCGCGGATCTTGATCTGGAGGATCTCGCACTCCTCGCCGAGGTCGTGCCCGTAGACCTCATCGGCTTTGAAGGTGGTGATGCCGCTGATCGTGGGGACGGCGCGCGTTCCCTTGAACTGGTCGCGCTTGTATTCCGCCATGAAGCGGCTCCGCGCGGTCTCCGCCGTCGTCCACCAATTGAGGACTTCTTCGACGTTATCGGGGAAGTTGCTCTTGATCCCGCTCCCCTCGAGCCGATCCTCTTTGGAAAGATCGTAATCGGGGAAGTAGTTCCCGAACACGGTGTCGATACAGAACTGCTTCTGCCCCTCCTCCGTGTTGGGATCGAGCCCCTTTTCCTCGCAGTACTCGTTGAGGGTGATGCGGCGGTCGCTCTCGATCTCGGGATCGATTTGGCAGTTGCCGTCTTCATCCTTCAGATAGCCCTTCTGGTCGGGGCGGAGCTTGATGAGTTCGGTGTCGCCGCCGTAGTCCATGAGATAGATGAGCCACGCCTCGTCGAACCCTTCCCAATCCTTGTACGATTCGATACTGTCCTTCGCCGTCCCCCAATAGGATTCGAGTTCCTTTCTGAACTCGGAGGCGGTGTAGAGATAGTCCCCGAGCATCTGCTCCTTTTCGTCCTCCGTCCAACGGTCTTTCACTTTGTCCGTTCCCTTATAGGCGCCGACGAAGTTGACGTAGTCCACAAGCTCGGTGATGCGCTCGTCGGCAGCGGCGGATGCGGCTTCGTCGAAGGCGTCCGAAGAGCCTTGCGTCGCCTTCGCGTCCTGCGTGCGGTAGGCGTTCATGCCGATAATGTGCGTGGAGTAGATGGTCGCCGAGCCCGTGTAGGCGGGGTCGAGATAGGCATAGAGATTGAACAGCACGTCTTTCATCGTGAGCGGGGTCCCGTCCGAGAACTTGATCCCGTTCTTTATGGCGAGCTGATAGGTCGTCGTCCCATCGTAGCCCGAATATTCCGCGCTGCCGTCCGCATCGTTTGCGTCGTACTTCGAATCCCAATACTTGACGACGCAAGGCTCCGAATCGGAATCGACATAGGTCACTGCCCCCGTCTCGGGGTCGACATCCTTCCGCGGGATGATCCCCCCCTCTTTATCGGTGGAGAGCATGCCGATCTGGGTCATGCCGATGATGGTCGTATCGTATGCGGAAGTCGCGAAGAAGGGGTTGAATACCTCATCGGGGGTGGAAATGCCCATGACGAGGGGGGTCGTCTCCGAATCGCCGTTCTTGCCGCCGCACCCCGCCACGCCCATGACTGCCGTGAGCGCAAGGGTCATGCCCATTGCCGTTCCGAGAATTCTCTTTCCTTTCATTTCGTCGCTTTCTCCTTTCTTACCGTATTTATGCTTCTTCGGGTTCGCCGATCAGCGTGATATGTTCATCGTTCGTATCCGTGATCGCCGCGCCCCTGTCCGTTCCGATGAGTTTGCCGTATGAGAGCCGCTGGGCGTCTTCGATCTTGCCGAGTTCGAGGGTCCCCGCGATCTCCACATGCTCGATGCGCGCCCCCGCCTCCGCAACGCCCGCGAGCAGCCCGAGGTGGTAGTTCCTCGAGACGCCGCTCGAGAACGTGTAGGTGACGTTCTCGAAGGTGACGTCGTGGATATACGCCGTTCCGAGGAGTTTGCCGAAGATGCCGAAGCCCGTATCGGTGGGGTCGTTTCGGCTCGCCGTCCTCTCCACGGAGATCCCCTTGATCGTGTAACCGTTGCCGTTCAGTTCGCCGCCGAAGACCTTGTTCGCGCCGTTGAACGCCGAGGTGAATTCGATATCGCCGTCGAGCCAGATGCGGGTGTTCTGGGAGGAGAGCGCCGCCGTGAGCTGCGCGGGCGTTCTCACGAATTCCCATTTTCCCTCGATGAAGTAGGCATACACCGTTTTGACGGGGAAGCCCTCCTCCCCGATCTCCCCGACGGAGGGGTAGCGGTAGGAATTGAAGGTGAAGGGCTGCGTGTGCGCCGCGTCCTCGTAGATCCCGTACAGCGAATAGCCCTCTTTACTCGGCCTATCCGAGACGCCGGGGGGATCGAACGCCATGACGCCCGGGTCCCCGTAATACCGCTTGACTTCGTCCCCCGTCTCCGCGTCGAGAACGCGGATGCTCGGCTTATCGATATAGTGCGCATAGAGGGTGAGGTCCTCGGTGACGCGGTCCTTTGCAAAATCCCACTTCGCCGAGAGATCGAGCTTGACTTCGACGCGGGTCACGCGGAGGGGCTTCCCTTCCATATCGCGGATGGCCGTCTTCCCGTCGAGGGAGTTGACGTACCCCTGGTTGTTCATCGAGTACGGGTCGTTGTCCGTCTCCTGCGACAAAAGCCCGAGGGGGCTTAAAAAGATGCGCCTGTCCTCCGACGTCTTCAGGTAGGTCTCGCCGTCGGGGGCGAGGAGGAAGCCCTCCGCATCCGTCTTGATGGCGTTCCCGTCCTTGTCGTTGCGGAAGAGATCGCCGTCCGCATCGAGGAGGTTCCCCTCTTCGTCGGCCGCCGCGCGGTACCACCCCTCGATATACTTGTTCTCGACCGCTCCGCTTACGAACTTGTTGCCGAGCTGGGAATTGCCGGGCGCGACCGCCAGCCCTCCCCTCTTGAGACCGATATACTGCGTTTTGCAGCTGACCGTATCGAGAAGATGGGAGACATTGTAGTTGAACGTGACAAGCACATCGTACTTGCTCTCCTCTCCGCCCGAAGAGCAGGCGGAAAAGGCGACGAACAGGGATGCCGCCATCAGGCAAAAGATAAGCGCTTGTACGACTTTTTTTCTCATGATCTTTTTCTTTCTCTATCGGGTTTTTTATCCCTGCGGGTCGCAGTGATACGCGAAGGGGCGCCCCTTCGTCCGATTTTTCCTTCTTTTACTTTTTCTTCTTGCGGAGAACGATCCCGCACGAGAGAGCCGCAAGCGTGAGGATGCCGATGCCCGCCGCCGCGGCCGAACCGCCGCACCCGCGCTTTCCGCCCTGCTGGGAAGGAGGCGTCTCGCCGGGGTCGGTCGGATCGGTGCCCTGCGTGGCCGTGACATTCACATACAGTCTGTACGTCAGTCCTTCGTAGCCGATCTCGACGTAGGTATCGCCCGCGGAGAACACCGTCTTATCGAGGGTGTAGTCCGTGACGACGATTTCGGAGGTGTCGTCGTAGACGGCCTTTACGACCATGCCGTCGGGCACGAACGCCTCTCCCGCGTTGTAGCGGAGTTTCGTCGGCGACTTCGCGAGGACGAGTTCCTTTAATCTTGCGGGTTCCCCGAACTTGCTCTTCGCATCGCGGATCGCCTTCTCCGCCGCAAGCAGTTTCTCCTCATAGGGTTTGAGGAGGGAGATCTGCCCCTCTTCGAGGACGGCGTTGAACTTCGCGCGCGCGTCCTTTACGATATCGCCGATCTCCTTCACCCGCACAAGGTCCGCCGAGGCGATCTCCTCTGCGGGGATCGTGTCGATGGCGTCCATGGCGGCGTGGCTCGTCTTGTCGGCGGCGTACTCCGTCGTCTCGATCGTCTCGAAGAAAATCTCCCACACGAAGCTGTCGTACCCCTTGCCGTTGACGGGATAGCGGAGGGTCGGCTCCGCCTCGTCGACATTGACGAGATAGGTGTTGAAGTTGGAGTAGTAGAGATCGTAATCCTGCGCATACACGCCCGCATCGAACGCCGCCTCGAGGATGGGAGCTTCCACCCCCTCGAAGATATACTCCTCTATCGCGTTGCCGAAGAAGGCGTAGCTGCCGATCGCGGCCACCGTGTAGGGAATCGTGACGGTGCGGAGCGCGGAAGGCTCGGTCCCGTCGCAGTCGAACGCGGAATCGCCGATGCGCACCGTGCCCGCGGGGATGATATACGCGCTCCCCGTCTTGCCCGCGGGGTACTGCAAAAGTTCCCTGCCGCCCTTTACCTTTGCGAACAGGACGCCGTCTTCCTCGGCGTAATACTCGCTGCCCGCTTCCACCGTGATGGCGGTAAGGTTCGGGTTGCCCGCGAACGCGCCCGCGCCGTAGCTGCGCGTCTTTTTGCCGACGACCTCCACGAGGTTATCCGCTTCGTCGTACTTCCACCACGTCTCATCGTAGGTATAGGTGAGGGTCGCGGGGATCTCGACGGCGGAAAGGGAGGTGAGGGCGAACGCATACGCGCCCACGCGCTCCAATTTGGGAACGGTGACGGAGGTGATGCCGCTCTCCATAAAGGCGTAGTCCCCCACGGTCTTCGCCGCGGGAAGGTCGGCCGCCCCGAGATTTGCACACCCGTAGAACGCCTCGTCCCCTACCGTCGCCGCGACCGGGAGAGCGACGCTTGTAACGGAGCTTTCGAGGAAGGCGCCGCTGCCGACGGTCTCAACGCCCGAAAGGTCTGCTTGGGTAAGCCCCTTCGTCCTTGCGAAGGCGTAGCTGCCGACCTCTCGGACGGAACCGGAGACCGTGACGCTTGCAAGCGCGGTGTTTTCGGCGAAGCCCTCCGAGCTTGTGCCGCCCTCTTGGACGAATGCCCCGTCCCCGATGACCGTACAGCCCGGGCCGAACGTCACCGCGGAAAGCACGGAGCAGGAGGCAAAGGCGTAGGGACCCATCGCCGTGACGTTTTGAAGGGTCACCGAGGCGAGGAGGCCGTTCGAGGAGAACGCCCTCGTCCCGATGGAAATTTCATTCGTAGCGCCCGAGAGATCGACCGCCGTAAGTTTGGTCCCCGAGAAGGCATAATTGCCGATATGGGTGAGGTTTTCCGCGTTCGGAAGCGCCGCGATCCCGCTGTTTGTAAAGGCGTAGTCGCCGATGCGCGAGGGGGAGCCGAGGTCGACGTTCCCGAGGGCCGCGCACCCTTCAAAGGCATAGGCGGGGACCTCGTCCAAAGAGGAAAGCCCCGTTACCTCTGTAAGCGAGGTGCAGTTGCGGAATGCCCCCTCCCCGAGGGAGGTAAGCGAAGAGAACCCGAGCGAGGAGACCGAACTCCCCGCAAAGGCGTATGCGCCGACGCTCTCGATGCGGGAGACGTCGAGGGAGGAAATGCGGCTGTTCGCAAAGGCGGAAGCGCCGATCGCCGTGACCTTTTCGCCGAGCGTAAGCTCCGTTTTGCCGACGGGGACGAGTTCCACACACGTCCCATCCTTATTATAGAGGACGCCGTCCTCCGCGGTGTAGCGCGCATTGTCCCCCGCGAGCGCGAACTCCGAAAGGTTCGCGCAGCCCGAGAAGGGCGCGGCGCTCTCGCAGAGGAGAACGGTTTCGGGGGCAAGCGTCACTTTTGCGACGGAGACGCACCCGATGAAGGCGTTTTGCCCGACGCGGATGGTCCCGTCCGGAAGTTTGAACTCCCCTGCGGCGCCCCCTTCCGTCTTGCCGAGGGAGGCACAGCCCGAGAAGGCGTTCGCGCCGATGAAGTTGAGGGAGACGTTCTCCCCGAAGGTCACCGACTTTAAGTTGGAGCAGTTGAGGAAGGCGCCCTCGCCGATGCGGTTGCTCTTGATATCGACGGAGGTGAGGGCGGTGCAGCCCTCGAACATCTGCGTGCCGATCGCGGTGAATTCGCCCGTCGTCACGTTCGCAAGGTTGGTACAGCCTTGGAAGACCCCCTTGCCGCAGATGCGAAGCCCGCTGATATCGAGCGTCTTGAGGGCGGTACAGCCGCGGAAGGCGTAGTCGAACGCCGTCGTAATGCGCTTGGAGTGGGTGATCGTCGCAAGGCGGGTGCAGCCGTCGAACGCGTATCTCCCGAAGGCGATGGTGCCGTCCCCCTTGTAACCCGTCTCCTTGTCTTCGAATTCGAGGAGGACGACCTCTTCAAGGGAAGTACAGCCGCGGAAGGCGTTGTTGTGGACATACATGCACTCGCTCGGGATGACGACCCGCCTGAGATTGATGCAGTTCTCGAAGGCGTTCTCGCAGATCTCGGTGAGGGTGGAGGGCAGAACGATGCTCGTGATCGCATCGTTGTTGCGGAAGCAGTACTCGTCGAGGTACAGAATGTTGAGGTCCTCGGGAATGACGACATCTCCCCCCTCGTACCACTCATAGAGGGTGTAGCTCGTGATGCTGTAGCGGTAGCCGACGTCGACGCGGATGCGCTTCTCGGCGACCCGCTCGTACCCCGCATCCGCGACGCGGATCACGAGGTATGCCGTGCCCTTCGCTACGGCGGTGAGGTTGCCCGCCCCGTCCACGCGCATGACTTCGGTATTGGTACTCGTATAGCTGTACCGCACGGCGGGGCAGTACCACGGGCGGAGTTCCGCCTTTATCTGCACTTTTTGCCCGGGGTTGAGGGTGAGCATGTTGGTATCGTTGATATCGACGAGCGAATATTCGCTGCCGAATACGGGCTTCACGTCGATCCGCTCGGGAATGGGCGCCGCGACGGGATCTCCCTCCACGGTGACTTCGATCTGCGCCATCACCCGCTTCGACGTTGTCCCCGCCGCCTCGTCCGTCACATAGGAGGAGAGTTCCACGACCGTCGTGCCCGTGTGGTCGGCGAACAGCTCTCTGTCGCGCACAAGCACGTTCCTGTTGTTCGTCGTCCACTCGAGGGAACCTGCCGTCGCCTGATCGGGAAGGGCGCTTACGTTCACCTTGTAGTGTTCGTTGGGTGCAAGGGTGAGCGTGTAGGAGTTGTACGTCCCGTCGCTCCCCGCGACCTTCTCCTTGAAGGTGAGCCTGTTATCCGTTCCGAGCGTGAGTTCGTCGGGATAGTCGGTACTTGCAAGCACTGCCTCCAAATTGAGCTGATAGAGCGATTGGTTCATCGCGTAGTCTTCCACCGCAATGTAGAACTCGCCCTTGCGGACGTAGTCCTCATAGTAATCGGTGATCTCGACGGAGACGGTGTTCTTCGTCCCCTTCTGCCCGTAGACGGGGATGGGATAGTCCCCGAAGAGGGAGAGGGTGTTGAGGCCCGAACCGCGGTCGGGGCGGAGATAACAGGGCATCACGTCCATAATGTACTGATTGTCCGAAAGCTCGAGATCGAGGTACACGCGGTACTTGGTCTCGCGGTTTTCGGTGTACGGCGCAAAGCGGACATGGTAGTCCTCGAGGCGGGGCGCCTGCGTATCGATCGTAAAATCGAAGGTGAAGGTATTGCGCGACGGCTCTTGGGCGTGCGAACCCTCGTAGTCGAGGGTGCCCTTCATCACGAAGGTGTACGTCGTATTGTTCGAAAGCCCCCATTCGAGAGGATTCAATTCGAGCATGATGCTCGAACCGCGGTTTGCGCCGCCCGCCGCGTAGGATTTGCCGACGTTGTTCTCCGTCTTCGCGAACACGACTTCCCCCGTCGTCTTGTCGAAGATGGTCATCTCGAGCGTCTTGGCGCCGCGGAGAAGCCCCGCATACACCATGTAGAGTTCATAGAGGGTGCGCGCGGAGGGCGAATCGTAGATGGAGATCGCCGCCTTGTCCCTGTCGGGATAGATCTCCGAATCGTAGGGGGACATGTTGTAGAGATAGGCGCCGAGCGGGATAATGTAGGTGCCGTCGTAGTAGAGACCGAGGGCGCGCGTTTCGGCGGCGGAAGCCGCGAGCTTATCCTCCGCGGGAACGGAGGGATCCGCCTGCGACGCCGCGAGTTCGTAGGTATCGTAGTCGAGGAGGGGGGCATCCGTCCAATCGCCGTAGAAGGCGAGGAAGGGAACGCCGAGGGTGACGAGCGTCTCCGATTTCTCCGTCGGGACAAGGGAGAAGTAGCCCTCCACGAACATGCCGTTCTCGAAGCTCTCCTCGATATACCGCCGCCCCGCATCGCCGAGGGTGACGGAAACGGTCACTTCGGCGGAGCTGTGGGGCTGAACGGTTACGGTCTCTGCCGTGCTGCCGTCCTCCAACGTGAAGAGAACGGCGGTATCTTCGAGCATGTGCGCCTTTTCGGCGACCGTCCTTTGGTCGGAGGCGAGCGTCTCCGTCATCACATAGGAGCGGAGGGAATAGGTCGCGGGGGTATCCCCGACGTTGTGTACGGTGAACTTGATATCCTTGTATTCGCCCGAGCGCGTGGGATCGTCGCCGAGTTCGAACTTGGTGCGGTCGGAGACATTCCCCTCTTTATCCTTGACGGTGATGTACCCCTGCGTGTTGACGGCGGCACGGATCCCCGCAAGCCCCGCGCCCTGCTTTCTCGGCGAGTAGGGATTGCCCTCCTCGTTGCGGGCGATGGTCGCCGTACTCATGAGGAGCTGATAGACGAGCGCGTTGAGCGCAGGCCCCGCCAAAGGCTCGCTGTAGCCGTACTTCGCGTAATTCTTTTGGACATATTGGCGGAGGAGGGTGACGGCGCCCGCCATGTTGGGCGACGCCATGCTCGTGCCGCTGAATACGTCGTACCCGCCGGGGACGGCAGAGGTGATCTCCCCGCCGTGTGCCGTGATCTCGGGCTTTAACTTCAAATCGGGGGTGGGCCCCCAGCTCGAGAAGTCGGACATGAACGGCCCCGCGAGGAACTCGGGCGAGAACGTGACCTGCCCCACGCGGCCCACCGCACTGTCCACAAGGAGCTTGCCCTCGTCCATGCCGATGGAGCATGTGGGGACGGGGTCGATGAGATCGCCGAGGGACATGCGGATGGTGCCCGAAACGTTGTTATAGATGATGCAGGCGACCGCCCCCTTGGACATGGCGTATTGCACCTTCTCCTGGAAGGTAATGTCGCCGCGCTTGATGAGGGCGATGGTGTTCCCCTGTGCAAGCGCCCGCGTGACAGACGTGTTGTAGTCGGAGAGTTTTCCGAGACCGCCGACGACGACGTAGTTCAAGGTGAGCTGCCCGTTACGGATGAAGTCGGTCCCCGCATACTTTTCGTAGAGGTCCTCCATGAAGTCCTGCTCGTTGCCGTTCGCATCGGAGGAGTTGGTGATGAACGCCACTTCCCCCGTGTCGCCGATCTCGATATAGCGGGACTGCTGCCCGTTGATGGAGGCGACGGAGAGGGCGGAGGCGTACGTCGAGGGAGAGCCGACGGTGCCGCTGTCGGGATTGCTCGCAAGGTTGGTGCCGTTTGCGCCGCCGTAGCCCGAAGAATAGTCGTTGCTTGCCGCGCAGATGAGGCTGATCCCCGCCTCGCCGATGGAATCATAAACGCGCTGCACGTCCTCATCGCCCGTCTCGACGGAGAACCCCGCCGAGGAGCCGAGGGACATGTTGATGACGTCCACGCCGAGGGTCACGCAGTCGGAGAGGGCAGCGAGGATATCGACGGTATCGGCGCCGCCGAGCATCTCGCTCTCGGGATCGTCGGTGAACACCTTGCAGATCGCGAGCTGCGCCTCGGGCGCAACGCCGATGAAGGTCTCCCCCGTCTCCTCGTTGAGGGTCATGGAATCGTCCTTGCCCGCCACGATGCCCGCGACGTGGGTGCCGTGGTTGGAGTAGGAGGGGTAGACGTCGGGATCGTCGTCCGCATAGTCGAATGCGAAGGGAACTTTCTCGTTGTAGTAGATCTGGTCGACCGTCGTCGAAGGGTTCTTCGCCTTGAGGGTGAGCGCCTCGCCGAACTTCTCTTCAATGTAAGAACGGGTGAACTTTACTTCCCCCGACGGCATGTTTTGAAACGCCTTGTGCGAGAAATCGAGACCCGTATCGAGAATGGCGACGACCATGCCCTCGCCCTGCGCGACGCCCTGCAAGTTGCTCGAATCGTAGATACCCGAGGTGTAGACGTTCGCATCGTTATCGACGGCAACGGCGGGAGCCGCATACGACTCGGAGAAGGTGACGTTCGCTACATTCGGCATCTTGCGGATGGCGGCAACGTCCCCGCGGCGCACTTTGACGGCGACCCCGTCGAGAAGGGCGGTGTAGGAATACTTGTATTCATACTCGATCCCCTGCGCGGAGAGCGAATTGAGGAAAGCGCGGTGGGAGGCCTCGAGCGCCTTGGTGCGGCGCTGTGCGGCGGCCGTGCCCGCATAGGAGGCAAAATCCCCCTCGCCCGCCTCGTCGAGATATTGCTCGATAACGCTCGTTCCGTTGAGACGGACGATCGCCCAACGCTCCTCGTCGGGAGAGAGAAGGTTCTTCTCCACAACGTCGCCGTTGAGATATTGGTTGCGGAGAGCAGCCGTGTCCGGCCCCCCCGTGACTTCCTTGAACCCCGCAGAGAGGGACGCCGGCGTCACATACGCCTGCGCATTCCTCCCGCCGACCGCGGCAATGACTCCGCCCGCCATTGTGGCAGCCAGAGCAAGCGCAAGCCCGCGTATTGTGTATCTTTTGGCTTCGGTCTTCATAGTGCCTCCGTTCTCCGTCTTTCCGCTCCGCCCGACAAGGGACTGTTAGGTTTTTTTATCACTGCAGTTTGCAGTGATAGACGAAGGGGCGCCCCTTCGTCCGCTTTTTTGCATTTTATCAAATTTTATACCGTCATGTCAAGCAAATGGAATGCACGAGCGGTATGATTCTGCATTTATAATTTCAAGTTACAGATATCTTACTATCATCCGCGGATTTTTGCAACTAAATTGCGGGCCTATTCTGAAATTTCATCGGAATTTCTTAAATAAAAAGGCTTTTTATTCGGGATATTTGCATACATTTTGGAAGAGCTGCCGGGTTCTTCCGTTCCCCGCTCCCCGGCGGGCAGAGATCTCTTGCCCCATGCGCTCCTCCCCCGCGCGGCGGCGGGAAGATACAACAAAAAAGCCCGCACCCTCGCGGGGTACGGACTTCTCTTGCCTATAGGGTTTTGGCGCGGGCAAATCGGTTTTTTCCACCCCATTCCCGCATTTTGCGGGCTCTGGCGGCTTAGTCTTCCTGCCTTTGGCCCTTGCCCGAGGGCGCGGAATTTTTTGCTCTCTCGAAGGCATCCTCTTCCAACTCGAGAGACCGCATTTTCATTCGTTCCAAAGCGGCGTCGGTCAAATTCTTACTGTATACGCGGACAGTTCTGCCGAGATCCTTTCCTTCGCGCAAATCGCTGATACGATCGGAGGTGAACATGGACATGGCGCGGGCGTCCTCTATGTCGTAATCCACACACCTGTCGCTGCGCATACCGAACGAGCGGCCCGTTTCCACGGCGTCGATATTCGCGCCGAGGTAGATGAACTCCCACCCCTTCTTTTCCTGTTCCGCAATGATCCTTTTGACGTTGTCGCTCGACCAGCGGCGGCTTGCGTTTTCATAGCCGTCCGTCATGATGACGAACACCGTCTTTTCGGGGATATCCTCCTCGCGGGCATACTTATGCACGTTTTGAATGTGGTGGATCGCGTCGCCGATGGCGTCGATCAGCGCGGTGTTGCCGCCGACATAGTATTCCTTTTCCGTCAAGGGCAATACGTCCTGCAAATTTTTTCTGTCGTGAAGAACTTTGGAGCGGTCCGAAAACAGCACGGTGGAGACAAACGCCTCGCCGTCCACCCGCTTTTGCGCCTCGATCATGGAATTGAATCCGCCGATCGTGTCCCTCTCGTGCCCGCTCATGGAGCCGCTCTTGTCCAGGATGAAAACCATCTCCGTCAAACCCTTTTTCATTGTTCTGCCTCCGAATGTTTATTTGGTCTTCCGACCTTGCATCCGTATTATAGAACATTTCAAAAAAGGTTTGGTCAATCGTCGGTTGACAAATTCAGACGCCCAAAAGCACTTGGTCGAATGCATAGAGAATATCGTTGATTTTGAAGACGTCGTAGATCCTGTTCTCGATGCAATACTCTATGATCAGGTCGAATTTGAGGCTTTTGGAGAGCGCAAATCCCACCGTTTCGAGCAGATGCCTTGTCTCGTCCAGACCAAGTTTGAGGGCGACGGCAAAGGCGATGACCGTCGTCTTGCTCGGGCGGTAGCTCCCGTCGCTGACGATCTTGTGCCAGGTCTGCCTGCTTACGTTCGCCTTTTTGTAGCAATCCAATTCGGTCATGTGCCGCGCGTCGATCAGTTTGAAGAGCGTCTCCGCGAAGGAATCGTCCGCATTGCGGAAGAGGGCGTCGAAATCCGAGAGGTCCTCCCCGTCAAAGAAGCCGAAGTCTTCCTCGTCCGATCGGGAAATTTTGCGCTTCGGTACGGCCGGCGCTTCGTATGCGGCGGGAGCTTCGTCCTCCGTCTTTTGCCCGAAGAATTCGCTTTCCATGCGCCGGAAGTAATCATCCCGCATACATAAGCAGCGAACCGTGTACGCCCCCTCATCATCGTCGTCAAACCGCATCGGGCGTCTCCGTGTTTTCCTCGGGGGTTGGTTTTCGTCGACATAGTTGTCGCTGATATATTCGGCTATGTCGCCGAAGAGTTTTTTGCCGATGGAGTACGAATTTTTGTCGTAAACGACAAGGGTTACGTCCAGCTCTTCGTCCATGAGGAAGGCGGCGATCGTTTCGACGGCGATATCCAGCACAAGCTCCTTGGGGAAGCCGCGCGAGCCGGAGGAGATCAGCGGGACCGCCACGGAGGTTGCGCCAAGCTCCGCCGCTTTCTTGAGGACGTTTTTGTAACATTGCGCAAGCAATTCCTTCTCCATGCGTTTCCCGCCCTGCCATACCGGCCCCGCCACATGGAAAAGATATTTGCAGGGCAATTTGAACGCGGGCGTTACCCGCACTTCGCCTATTTCCACCGTGCCTTGCAAATGCTCGCGTAGCCCCTCCCCCGCGGCGGCGAGGATGGCGGCGGCGACGCCACGGTCGCATACCATGCGCCTGTCGGTTGCGTTGACGATGACGTCGCACGGCATTTTGGTAATGTCCTGTCTTACGATATTAAGCGGCATATTTTCCTCCCTGCTTTTGTTTTTCTCGACCCATGTCCGTTTTTGCGGCCCCTTCCCTTCCCGGGGACTTTGTCCCTTCTACGGTGTTATACGCTCCGGGGCCCCGAAACTCCTTCTATTGTGCCGAAATTTTTTTACTTGCACTCATCCGCCGATCGGTTGCCGCCAATAAAGTATCACAATCGGGCCGCAAAATCAAGCGATTTTGCTTGGGTGCAGACTCGCCCGCCTCGGGGGCCACCTTTTCGCGCCCTGCACCCATATTTTTTTCCTGAAACGCTTGACATTTCATTTTTGAAATGATATAATATGCGCAGAGGTATTAAAATGAAAGTATTTAGTGAACGTGTAAAAAGGCTTTTGCAGGAAAAGAAATTATCTCAAGCGGAACTTTCTTCACTCAGCGGCGTGACGGCGCCGTCGCTATGCCGCTATTTGCGCGGAGACATCGAGCCTCGGATCGATATTGTGCGCAATATCGCACGGGCGCTTGGCGTATCTGAAGCCTACTTGCTCGGTTTGGACGAGGAATGCTCCGTCGTAGACGAAAAGGAGGAATTAAAACAGCTGGTCGCACGTAACCGGCATATCTTGACGAAGGAAGATAAGCGCGAGATCATTGCTCTTTTGTACGGCGAAGAAGATGATTGAGGAAAATAAAAAACAATACGATAAAATGACGCGTTTGGCTCTTGATGTTTTGAGTGATTACGGATTCTTCTGTTTCCCGCTCGACGTATTTTCGCTTGCGAAAAAAATAGGAATGAAGCTCATTCCCTACTCTGCCTTGACCCTTGAGCAGTACATGACATTATATCATGAGCATGATATGAAGTTAGGATTCACGGTCTCACATTCGGAAAACGGTTATATCGTATACGATACCTATTATAACGATGTGGATATACAAGAGCCGAGTCAACGTTTTACGATTGCACACGAAATCAAACACGTCGTGTCGGAAGATTTTCACAAAAAATATTTAACGGAAAACGACGAAGCACTTGCAAATTTCTTTGCAAAATCGATACTCGCTCCGCAAGCGGTCATCATTCAAGAAGGATTGGGCTCGCCCGAGGAATATGTTGAGCGATTTCGTATTTCTTTACAGTCGGCTGAATATTGTTTCGCGGCTGCCGAGAGGCGCAAGTCGGCATTCGGAGAGACATTTTTATTTAACTACGAGCGGGAGTTCTTGGAAAAAACAAAAAAATACGGCTAAATGATAAAATTCACATAAAAGAAAAGCGCATAAAAGTTGTTGCAGCAACGATTACGCGCCTTTCGGGATGAATGCTAAAAGCACTCAATGCGAATGCATTATAGCATATCCTGTCTTTTATGTCAAGTTTTTGACGGCAACCAAAGGTTGACATTTTCAAAAAGGAGGATGCTGTTATGCATTCGGAGGAAGCAAGAACAAAACAGACTTTCTTGCGCAACGAATATGCTTGCGTGGGAAAATGGAACATTCCGTTAGTGAAACGACAATCTTTGGTAGATAACGTGAAACTAATAGCTTGTTCGAACACAAAGTCGAAAGACGCGTACAATTGCGAGAGCGGGGTACACTTTTTCGTCGATGATTATCGTTTTCAGCACATATACGATAATCCGCAAAAGAGTTTACATAAGCTCTCGCAGTACAAGTTTCTTTTGACACCCGACTACTCGCTCTATGCGGATATGCCGCTGTGGCGACAATTGGAAAACGTTGCAAAAAACCGCTGGTGCGGCGTCTATTGGCAAGCGCACGGCCTCACCGTCTACCCCACGGTGAGCTGGGGGCTCTCCCAATCGTATGAATTTTGTTTCGACGGGATCGAGAAAAATTCTGTCGTCGCGATCGGAATGATCGGTTGCAAGCAGGAACGCGTGCGCTTTATGCGCGGCTACGACGCTATGACCGAGCGGCTCGCCCCTTCTACTATTATATGCTTCGGAGACCCGTTTAAGGAAATGCGCGGGAACCTGTTGCCCATAGATTATCGCGCTTCGCGAAAGGTGGTGAGATAACATGGGTGGACGTGGAACATTTGCAAGCGGAAAGAACGTGGCATACGCATACGAAACGGTCGGCAAAATCCAAGGCGTGAAAGTTCTAAAAGGCTTGGGGAGGATTCATGACCTACCACAAGAAGCACATTCGAGTAGGGCCTATTTGGCCCTATACCCTGACGGTTCATTTAAGCAATATCGTGAATTTAATCCCAGCCATACGGTTGCCTTTGATATTGACTATCATCCGGAACCCAAGTTAACCGGGAGCAATAAGAGAGTCTACCATATCCATTTTTATAGAAATGGCGTTCGTGACAAATTGGGCCACCTTCTGAGCGACGACGAATACGAAAAATACAAAAAATATTTTGGGGGACGAAAAAGGTGAACAACCAAGAGATCGCAGAATTTAGGGAAATGTTATATTATGGAATGGATAATATCATTTTTAATATAGGCGGAACCATATTTCAAATAAATTCCGGTTGGGAAGATAATGCCCATTCCATAACAGTTTATAAAATTTCCACAATCTTCGAGGGAACCGAGTCAAACGAAAATTTTGATGAAGTATTTACCTCAAACTCTCCTTCAGCAGAAGAGAACATCAAACAATTTTTTGAAGAACCTCTCTTCGACGGCAAGACTTTTTGGGAAGTCGAACAGGAGATCGAGTGGGTAGACGAATGAGCGACGTCGTCAGTTCAAGTCTGGCAGGAAAGCAAAAATGGCAAAAAGACAGTCATAAAATGAAACACTTTTGTCCAACTTTTTGACCGTATAAAACTTGCATAAATAGTATGTTTTATGTTCTAAATTGCATAAAAAGAAGCGAGATTTGAATAATCTCGCTCTTTTTATTCACCGACAGTCATTTGGTGAATGAAAGATGGCTGCTCCTGTCAGACTCGAACTGACGACACTCGGATTAACAGTCCGATGCTCTACCGGCTGAGCTAAGGAGCAATGAAAATCCGGCAACTACCTATCCTCCCGGGCCGTTAGGCCAAGTACTTTGGGCGTGAGAGAGCTTAACTTCTGTGTTCG
>CANRFW010000027.1 GCA_947630035.1 uncultured Clostridia bacterium
ACGCGTGAGGAAACTCTCCGCCCGACCCTTGCCTTCCCCTTGTGAGGGCGCCGCAGGCGTGCCTTGTGCTGAAGGTGTCCCCGAAGGAGGGATAGGGGTTCGCCGCAAACCCCTTCAGTCACGCCAAAGGACGGCGTGACAGCTCCCCCAAAAGGGGGAACCAAGGGGGGTCGGCGGAAGACATGTGCAAGCAGGAGGGCGCGGGTTGCCAAAGTCGCGGGCGAAAATTTTCCAAACCCCTTGCAATTTGCGGGGAAAAGTTTTATAATGGGAAAAAATATCCGTGGAGGAAAAATCTATGCCCCTCGTAACTACTACCGAAATGTTCAAAAAGGCGTACGCGGGCGGCTATGCCGTCGGTGCGTTCAACGTGAACAACATGGAGATGATCCAAGCCATCGTCGAAGCCGCAAACGAATGCCGCTCCCCCGTCATCCTGCAAGTCTCCGCAGGCGCGAGAAAATACGCCAACCCCGTCTACCTCCGCCACCTCGTGCAGGCAGCGGTGGAGACGACGGATATCCCCGTCGCCATGCACCTCGACCACGGCGCCGACTTCGAGATCTGCAAGTCTTCCATCGACGGCGGCTTCACCTCCGTCATGATCGACGCCTCCTCCAAGCCCTGGGAAGAGAACATTGCCCTCACCAAAAAAGTTGTGGAGTACGCGCACGATCACGGCGTGGTCGTCGAAGCGGAACTCGGCAAACTTGCGGGCATCGAGGACGACGTGAAAGTCGCCGCCCACGACGCGCAGTTCACCTCCCCCGACGAGGTGCAGGAATTCACCGAACGCACGGGGTGCGACTCGCTCGCCATCGCCATCGGCACCTCCCACGGCGCCTATAAATTCAAGCCCGGGCAGGACCCCAAGCTCCGCATCGACATTCTCGAAGAGATCGGGCGCCGCCTTCCCGGCTTCCCCATCGTTCTGCACGGCGCTTCGAGCGTGCCGCAGGAGCAGGTAGCGATCGTCAACGAGTTCGGCGGGTCCATGCCCAACGCGATCGGCATCCCCGAGAGCGAACTCCGCAAGGCCGCCAAGCTCGCCGTCTGCAAGATCAACATCGACTCCGACCTCCGCGTGGCGTTTACGGCAGCCTGCCGCAAGCACTTTGCGGAACACCCCGACCACTTCGATCCCCGCCAATACCTCGGCGACGCGCGCGCCAACATGAAGGAAATGGTGAAGCACAAGATCGTCGACGTGCTGGGTTCGGCAAACAAGGCGTAAGCAAAAAGAAGAACACGGGGCCGCGATTTTCGCGGTCCCTTTCTTATTTTTCCGACCCCATGTGCGCATTTTGTGCTTTTTACGGGGCGGGCGGAGGCACAAAGATCCGCTCGCCTGCCCTGCCGCCCGCTCTCGCGGGCGGCAGGGCAGGCTCGGGATGAGGAGAAAATAAGGCGGCGCAGCGCCCATCTCCTTGCCTTCCTCTCGAGGGGAAACGGTTCTGCTGCGTCATTCCGAACGGTTCCGCTGCGTCATTCCGAACGAAGTGAGGAATCTCACCCTTTCGGAAAAACGCGAGGTCCCTCACCCGCCGCGCCGCCCGCAGCGGCGGGCGGCGCGGCGGGTTCGGGATGACGTGGCCGAGGGAGCGGCGCGGCGGGTTCGGGATGACGTAGTCGGAGGACCGGTGCGGAGGGTTCGGGATGACGTAGTCGGGGGAGCGCGCGGCGGAGCTTTCCCTCAAGGGGAAGCCGAGAGGTAAACGGGAGCGGCGGAGAAGCCGAAAGGCGGGCGTAAAAAGGCAGTTCCCCAAAGGGAGAGAACCGTATGCAACATGCCGACTCGCGGGCGCGCGAGAAAACGGGGAAACCGTAAAAGAGCTTAAAAAGTGTATCGGTGAAAAACGGTTGACAAAGCGTTGCGCTTGTGCTACAATCTTGTGACTGTATGGGAAAGGCGTTCAAAAAAATCAAACTCTCCGTGTGGCAATACCTCGCCTTGGGGTATCTCGCGGTGATCCTTCTCGGAAGCGTACTCCTCATCCTCCCCTTTGCGGCAAAGGACGGGGAGCATACCTCCTATCTGAACGCGCTCTTCACCTCCGTCTCCGCAACTTGCGTGACGGGGCTCATCGCCTACGACACCGCCGTGCATTGGAGCCTGTTCGGGCAGATCGTCATCCTCCTCCTCATCCAAACGGGAGGGCTTGGGTTCATGACCTTCGTCTCCGTCTTCCTCCTCGTCTTCCGCCGCGGCATCGGGCTGTATGAACGCACCGCCGTCGTGCAGTCCCTCGGCGCAAACAGGGTGGGGAGCGTGAAGAAGCTCGTCATCCGCATCGTCGTCGGCTCCTTCCTCTGCGAGGTGGCGGGGACTCTCCTCCTCTGCATCCGTTTCATTCCCGACTTCGGCTGGGGGAACGGCATCTGGTTCTCGATCTTCCACGCCGTCTCCGCCTTCTGCAACGCGGGATTCGACGTACTCGGCGCGGAGTGCGGTGCGTTCGCCTCCCTCTCCGCCTATGCGACGGACCCCCTCGTCACCCTCACCGTCGGGGGCCTCATCGTCTTCGGCGGGCTTGGGTTCTGCGTGTGGATCGACGTGATCGATTCCAAGTGCAATCCCGCAAAATTCCAATTCTACACCAAACTCATCCTCATCGTAAACGCCGTGCTGTTGACGTTGGGGACGGCCCTCTTCCTCCTCTTCGAGAGAAATTCGTCCGCCCTCGAGGGCATGAACTTCGGGCAGCGGCTGCTCGCCGCCCTCTTCAATTCGACGACGTCGCGCACCGCGGGATTCTCGGGCATCATGCCCGAATCGGACAGCGGGAAACTCCTCATGATCTTTCTAATGTTCATCGGCGGCTCCACGGGCTCCACCGCAGGCGGGTTGAAAGTGGGGACGTTCACCGTCATCATGATGGGGACCTTCGCCGTCTTCCGCGGCAAGAAGGATATCAATATCGGAAAACGCCGTGTGGAGACGAGCCTCCTCTCGCAGGCGCTCGCCATCTTCGCGGCCTACCTCGCCCTCATCTTCCTCGGCGCCATCTTCATCTGCGCCTTCGAACCTTCGGCGGGCATTCCGAACGTCATCTTCGAAGTGGTCTCCGCCCTCGGTACGGTGGGGCTTTCCTTAAACCTCACCCCCGCGCTCGGGATCGGCGCGAAGATCGTACTCATCCTCCTCATGTATGCGGGGAGAGTGGGGATCCTGACGCTCGCGCAGGCACTCGGAACAAGCAAGGTCTCGGCAGGGGTCCGCAAACCCGTGGAGACCCTCTATATCGGATAAAAAGGAGAAACTATGAAATCCATCCTTCTCATCGGCATGGGAAAATTCGGCAGGACGCTCGGGGAGAAACTCCTCTCCGTGGGCGACGAGGTGATGATCGTCGACAAAAACGAGGAACTCATCAACATGCTCGCCGCAAAATACACCAACGCCCTCATCATGAACTGCACCAACGTCGATAACTTAAAGACCATCGACATCCCCTCTTTCGACGCGTGCGTGGTGGCGATCGGGGATGACTTCCAATCCTCCCTCGAGATCACCTCGCTCTTAAGCGATTTGGGCGCGAAACGCATCATCTCCAAGGCGACGACGGAGATCCAGCGCAAATTCCTCTACCGCGTGGGTGCCTCCGAGGTCATCTATCCCGATAGGGATATCGCCGAGCGGCTCGCCGTCAAACTCAATGCGGCGAACGTCGTCAACTATATCGACCTCGACGAGCAAAACTCCATCTTCGAACTCGCCGTACCCAAGAAGTGGATCGGGCAGAAGGTGGTGGACGTGAACCCCCGCGGCAAGTACGGCATGAACATTCTGACCGTGAAGAAGGGGGACGCGGTGAATGCCGACGTCGACGGCGACTATGTATTTGCCGAGGGCGATATTGTCGTCGTGTTCGGCGGAACGGGGCGGCTCCTCTCCTTCGCAACCAAAAAGTAACCCCCCTCACGGAAAAACGGAACTCTCTCTTCCCGCGGTGCGCCGCGGGAGTTTTTTTTGCCCTGCGGTTTACGAATGCTCACTTTTTTCCCTGCATTCAAGGTCTGCTCGCTGCTCTTCGTGAGTCTCGTCGGCGGGATCCTCATGTTCTTCGAATGAGGGATTTCTTGCTCTTTGCATGATTTTGGGACCCCATGCTCTTTGAAAAAGGACCCCATGCTCTTCAAATGACCGCGAGAATCCTCGTGTTCTTTGAACATTTTGGATAGTAGTACGCCCCCTCCCGCAGGAGGGGGCGTTTTTGCGCTCGGCGTTGCTCTCATGCAGGAGGGGGCGTTTTGCGCCCCCTCCCGACGACCGTCTTTCCTCATACCGACGCCGCGTGGCGGCGGAGCGTATCTTTCATGGGAAGATTCACTCACTCCGCCTGCGGCTCCGTTCGGAATGAGGGACGTCCGTGTCCTTTGCTATAAACTACTTGCGCGAGCAAAACCACGCTTTTGCGCTGCGCGACCCAATTTGCGCGACACCTCGCGCTTATTGTTCGTGCAAGCGAATGAGAGAGTTAGCCCGTTTCCCATACAAGTAACTTTCCTCGCAAATTTCTTCGCCCGCAGTGTAAAGCAATCTGCGCGAGATCCCTCGACACGCCGTGCCGCCCGCATAAGGCGGACGGCACGGCGGCTCGGGATGACGTCCCGAGGACGTCCGCGCAGATTGCAGCTATACAGAAGAAATTTGCGAAATTATTTCTCCCATCCCAGCGTCTCGCCGCCGAGGATGTGGATATGGAGGTGGGGCACCGTCTGCCCCGCGCTCTCCCCTTGGTTCACGACCAAGCGGTAACCTTCGCCCAAACCCCACGAGGGGGCGAGCGAGGCGATCTTCTCCGCCGCGTCCGCAAGCACCCTCTTCCGCTCCCCGTTCAATTCGGAGAGGCGCGCGTAATGCTCCTTCGGCACGCAGAGAAGGTGGACCTTCGCGAGCGGGGCGATATCTTTGAAGACGACGATCTCCCCGTCTTCATACACCTTTGCCGAGGGGATCTCCCCCGCAACGATCTTGCAAAAAACGCAATCCTTCATGATAATTCCTCCAAGAGTTCGGCAATCGCGCCGTCTTTTTTTGCCGCGCCCAAGCGCACCCGCCACAGCTCTCCCTCGTGCGCGCCGTCCGCATAGGCGCGGATATAATTCTCCGTATACCCCCCGTCCGCCTCGAAGAGGACGACGGCCTCCCTCCCGCAAAAACGGGAAAGATAGGCCTTTTCCGCCCGCCGCCCCTCCGTGATGAGGCGCGCCGTGCGTTCCTTTTTGACCTCCGCGGAGAGATCGGGGAGTTTTGCCGCCGCCGTCCCCTCCCGCATGGAGAAGGGAAAGGCATGCACCCGCGCAAAGCCCGCCTCGCCGATCGCGGAGAGGGACTCTCCGAAATCCTCCTCCGTCTCCGTGGGGAAGCCCGCGATGATATCCGTCGTGATCGCGGCATCGGGGAACCGTCGATAGATGCGCTCGCACGCTTCCAGATATTCCTCGCGCGTATACTTTCTGTTCATGGCCTTCAGGACCTTCGTCGAGCCGCTCTGCAGCGAAAGGTGGAAATGGGGTGCGAAATTGCGGGCATCCTTCGCCTTTTCGAGGAAGTCCTCCGTCACGATCCCCGCTTCCAGAGAGCCGATGCGCACGCGGGCGGGGAGGTCCTTTAAGAGCAGGAGAAGATCGCCGAGGTCTATTTCCCCGTCCCGATAGGAAGAGAGGTCGATACCCGTAAGTACAATCTCCTTCGCGCCGCACGCCCTTGCCTCTTCCAACACCTTCTCCGCGCTCCGCGAGCGGCTCCTCCCCCGAAGGTAGGGGATGAGGCAGTAGGAACAGAAGCGGTTGCAGCCGTCCTGTACCCGTAAAAAGGCGCGGGTCTTGTTGCGTTTGGGAGCGGGAAGCTCGCAGAACGCCGTCTCCGTCTCGTGCAGAATGCCCAATAGGTCGAGGAGCTTATCCTTGCGCATCGTCCCCGAGACGAGGGTGACCCCCTCCCTCTCCGCGAACGCCGCCGCCGCGTGTTCGGAGGCACAGCCGCACACGATGACGGGCGCCGCGGGGTTGTATTTTTTGAGACGGGAGACGGCCTGCCGCGATTTGCGCTCCGCCTCCGCCGTCACCGCGCAGGTATTGAGAAGGTAGAGATCGGCGGGGCAGGGGGTATCGGTGACCTCCCACCCCCGCTCTTCCAGCCCCCGCATGAGGGAGGCGCTCTCCACCTCGTTCATCTTGCACCCGAGGGTGAATACGCACGCCTTCATCCGAGTTCCCCCGCTTTTTTCATGACGATGGAGAGAAGGGCGATCGCCGCCGTCTCCGCCCGAAGGATGCGCTTGCCGAGGGAGACGCCCGAAAATCCGAGCGCCCTTGCGGCGGAGAACTCCTCCTCCGTAAAGCCCCCCTCGCTTCCCACGACGAGGCAATACGAGGCACCCATGTCCGCGATATCCCCCTCGCTGCCCTCCAAAAATTCACAGGCGAAGAGCTTGTTTTCGTACCCCGCCGAAGCGCGGAGGGCCTCTTCGAGGGTGGGATAGCACACGACCTCGGGGGCGCGGGAACGGAGGCACTGCTTTGCCGCCTCGCGGGCGACCCGCCCGAGCCGCTCCAATTTGTTTTCGTTCAAATACGCCGAGGAGTAGCGGGAGAAAAAGACCCCGATGCGGTTTGCGCCGAGTTCCGTCGCCTTTTGCACGACAAGCTCCGTCTTGTCCCCCTTGAGCGCCCCGATGAGGAGGCATACGTCCGTCTTCGGCTCCCTGTCCGAGGGCCTCTCCCCCACGACGTGCAGCAAAAGTCCCCCTCTTTCCGCGCGTTCGACGATCGCCGCATACTCCTTGCCGCTGCCGTCGAGGAGGGTGACTTCGTCCCCCGCGCCGAGGCGGAGAACATTTTTCGCATGGCGGTACTCCTCCCCCGTGAGGAGGACTTCCTCCGCGATCTTATCCGCAAAAAAACGCTTGGGCGTAGACATGATCCCCCCTCACTCGAACGCTTCGAGAATGTGTTTCTTGTATGTTTCGGCACCCTCCTGCCCCAAATCGCAGTGCCCACGGCCGTGGATCACCTCGAGGGTGATATCGGAGCCCGCCGCCCTCATCTTCTCGGCGAAGGGGACGGAATGCCGCCCGATGGCGACCGCCCTGTCTGCATCGCAATGGAGGATGCGGTACGGGATGCGCGGGAGTTTGCCCACAAGGTGGATGGGTGAAATGCTCCCGAGCGCCTCCGTGAGGGTCCCCCCGTACTCATACAGTGCGCTATAGAGAGTGCGCGGGAGATCGGGGCGCTCGCCGTAGTGGAAGACGGCGTCGCACACGGGGCAGTTCGCCACGCATGCAACGGGCGTCCTCGCGGCGTATGCCGTATAGACGATGGCGGAAAGCCCGCCCATGCTGCCCCCCGAGGAGAGGACGGGAAGCCCCCGAAGGCCCAATCCCTCCGAGACCGCCCCGACGATCTCATCCGTGAGACGCACGGCGGCACGGTTCATCCACGCCCAAGGGTTGAGGTAGGGCACGAGATAGAGAAGCCCGCGGGCGCCGTAAAACTTCCCCTCCTCCGTATCCTCGCCGAACATGGAGGTGTTCCCGAGGCCGAAAAAGTTCAGCACGATCCCCCTTGCGGGGCGGGCAAGCACCCCGTCGTTGAGGTAGGCAAAGTTGCGGATATTTTCGAAGCGGACGATTTTTTCCATACCCATCCCCCTATTTTTGCAAAACGAGCGCGCACCACTCGCCCCGCGTCTCCTCTTTTACGGGACGAAGCCCCGCCCCCCCGAAAGCGGCTTTCACCCTCTCCATTCTGTCGGGAAGAATGCCCGATAGGATGACCGTCCCGCCCGCGTTCAGGTGCGCGGCCGCGGCGGGCGCGAGGGTGACGAGGATCTCCGCCGTAATGTTGGCGAGGATGAGGTCCGCCCGCATGGAGGTGTCGTCCACGAGGTTGCTCTCGGAGACAATGACCTGCTGCCCGACGCCGTTTTTCTCCGCGTTGTGCTTCGCGCTCGCAACGGCGACGGGGTCGATATCGGTGAGATAGCAGAGCCGCGCGCCGAGCTTGGCGGCCGCGATGCCCAAAATTCCGCTCCCGCAGCCGACGTCCAGCACAACGTCCCCCTCCTTTAAGTACTCCTGCAAAAACCCCACGCACATGGCGGTCGTCTCGTGTTCGCCCGTGCCGAACGCCATGTTGGAATCGAGGAGGATGACCTTCTCCTCCGCCTTTGCGGGATAGCTTATCCACTCGGGCACGACGACAACGCGGCCCAAATGAATGGGGCGGAAGTGCTTTTTCCACACGTCGATCCAGTCGTCGCCGTCGATCTCCCGCTTGGTCTCCTCGAGGGTACCGAAGTCGATCTCCCCGCCGCTCCGCTCGCGGCAGGCGTAAATTTCCCGCATGATCTGCGGGATCTCCCCCGCCCGTCCGGGGAGAAGAAAGGCCTTGACGAGAGTGTCGCCGCCGCGGGTGAGGCTCTCGTCGAGGTAGTCCCAAAAGACCCCGCTCCTGCCCGATTGCAGGGCGACGACGTCGGCAATGTCGGAGACGGCGACCCCGCCCTCCGTATAGTTCCAAAGGATATCGGCGACAAGCTCGCTCGCTTCGCTCGTCGTGTGTACGGTGAGTTCGATATATTTCATGCGTTTATTATAGAATATCGCGCGGGAAAAGTCAAGAGATAAGTGAAAGAGAGGCCCTCGTGCCTCATTCCGATGATGCGGTAACCGAAACGCGCACGACCGACCGTGTACGCCATGTCGCCTCGCTACGTCATTCCGCCGCCGCACTACGCGCCCCGCCGCGTCATTCCGCCGCCGCACTGCGCGACCCCATGTCATTCCGACGCCGCGTCCGCGCCTGTTTTAACGCGTCATTCCGAACGAAGTGAGAAATCTCGCCCTTTCGCAAAACAGAGGTTCCTCACGCGTCTTTGCCGCCCGCCCGCAATTTGCGGGCGGGCGGCAAAGACGGTTCGGAATGACGTTGAAGGGCGCGGCCGCCCGCCCCACCACGTCACCCGCCCGCCCCACCACGTCACCCCGAGCGTAGTCGAGGGGTGACGGTATACCGCACGTCATGTTTCGACTACGCTCAACATGACGTGCGTCCCGTGCCTGTTTTAACGCGTCATTCTGAACCCCCGAGTACTACTTCGTTATGCGGAATACTCGGTGGGGGTGAAGAATCCCGAGGAAATAAACGACGAGTATGATTTGCGGACTTCGTACTTCGGGATCCTTCGCACGATAGGCTTTTGCGTTCTGTTCCTACTCTGTCGGCTCAGGATGACGCGGTAACCCGGCGCGGGCTATACCGTGTGTATCGCGGGCGGGGCAGGATGACGCGGTAACCCCACGCGGGGCGTGCCATGTATATCGCGGGCGGGGCAGGATGACGCGGTAGTCGGGGCGCGCACGATTGACCGTGTACGTCATGTCGAGCGTAGTCGAGACATGACGTATGACAGTGCGAGCGACTCAGGATGACGCGGGACCCCAACGCGGGACAAGAGGCGAAAATTTGCGCGGACGTCATGAGGGACGTCCGCGCAAACCGTAACTATCATCGTAACAATCAGCTATAATCGTAACTATATGGAAGAAATGTGCAGCCTTACTTCTTATATGCCTCTTTGCCGTAGAGCGCGGAGAGGTTATCCGCATACTTTTTGGACTTCTCGAATTGCCGCACGTCGAACTCCGTCTCGGAGAGGGCGCGGCGCTGTTCGCGGGTGAGTTTCGCGGGTACCTCCACAAAGACGCGAAGGTAGAGATTGCCCGTCCCGTTCCGCGTCTTGATCCCCTTCCCGCGGATCGTGAACACCGTGCCCGACTGCGTCCCCTCGGGGATCGTGTAGTCGAACGCGTCGTTTAAGTCGGGCACGCGCACCGTGCCGCCGAGCGCCGCCGTCTGGAAGGGGATGGGGAGGTCGACATACAGGTCGTAATTCTTCCGCTCGAAGAGCTTGTGCGGTTCGACGCGGAACACCACGATGAGGTCCCCCGCTTCGCCGCCGTCCGTGCCCGCCTGCCCGTACCCGCGCTTGCGGATATACGAATTGGTATCCGCGCCCGCGGGAATGTTGAGAGTGAGTTTGGTCTCGCGGCGGATCGCACCCCTGCCCCTGCAATCGGGGCACTTCTCGGTGATCGTCTTCCCCTTGCCGCCGCAGTCGGGACAGGCGCCGACGCGCACCGTTCTGCCGAAAATGGTGTCCTGCGTAAAGCGGATCTGCCCCTTCCCCCCGCACTTGCGGCAGGTGGTGAACGCCGTTCCGCCCTTGGCGCCCGTTCCCTTGCAGGAGGGGCAAGGCTCGTTGCGGTTGTAGGAGATCTCCTTTACGCACCCCTTCGCGGCGTCCATGAAGGAGAGGGTCATATTGAGTTGGATATCCTCCCCCGTGGTGTCGCGCTGGACGTTCGCGCTCCCGCCAAAGCCCTGAAAGATGGAGTCGAAAATATCGCTGAAGTTGCCGAAGCCCGCGCCGCCGAAGCCCGCGCCGCCGAATCCGCCCATGCCGCCGCCCCCCATACCGGGATGCGCCTGCTCGTAGTCGTATGCCGCGCGCTTCTGCTTATCGGAGAGGACCTCGTTCGCCTCGTTGATCTCCTTGAATTTTTCCGCGGCGAGTTTATCCCCGGGGTGGAGGTCGGGGTGATATTGCTTGACGAGCTTCTTATAAGCCGCCTTGATCTCCTCCTCGCTCGCGTCCTTTTTTACGCCGAGGACTTCGTAATAATTCTTCTTCTCTGCCATTTTGAACCTGCATTCATGCCGAAAGAGGATAGCTTGACGCGATCCTCTTTTTTAGGGTTTTGCGGACATGCCCCGCGGTTATTTTCCGATACGCCCCCTCATCCGTCCCCTGCGGGGACACCTTCCCCCCGAGGGGGAAGGCAGGGGGTGGGACACAAAAGATTTTGCGCCGAATATCGGGGGCGGACCCTCACCCCTACCCCTCCCCCTTGCGCAGGGGGAGGGCATGTAAATCGGAATTTGCGCGAGGGGAATGATAGGAGCGAGGAGCAGGGGTGAGGATCCGCACGGCTTGGCACGGGCAAAAAATCGTGCGAAACTTTTACTGGTGGAACTCTTCGTCGGGGGCGGGGCCGTTCTCGGGGCCGCCTGCGCCCTGCGCGCCCGCCGCGCCCTGCTGATAGAGCTTGGCGATCACGGGCTGGATCTTCTTGGAGAGTTCGTCGAAGGCGGCGTTGTACTTCTCCTCGTCGTCCGATTCGAGATCTTTCTTCGCCTCGTCCGCCGCCGATTGCAAGGTCGCCTTGTCTTCCTCGGAGAGTTTGCCCTCCGAATCCTTGATGGTCTGTTCCACCGAGAAGATAAGCCCGTCGAGCTTGTTCTTCGCGTCCACCTTTGCCTTGCGCTTCTTGTCCTCTTCGGCGTACTGCTCGGCGTCCTTCACCGCCTTGTTGATCTCATCCTCCGAGAGATTGGTGGAAGAGGTGATGGTGATATCGGTACTCTTGCCCGTGCCGAGGTCCTTCGCCTCCACATGGACGATGCCGTTCGCGTCGACGTCGAACGTGACTTCGATCTGCGGAATGCCGCGGGGTGCGGGCGCGATGCCCGTAAGCATGAACCTGCCCATCGTCTTGTTGTCGCGGCAGAATTCGCGCTCGCCCTGCAGAATGTGGATCTCCACACTCGTCTGATTGTCCGCCGCCGTCGAGAACACCTGCGATTTCTTGACGGGGATGGTCGTATTCCTGTCGATGAGGCGGGTGAAGACGCCGCCCAAAGTCTCGATGCCGAGGGAGAGGGGCATGACGTCGAGGAGGAGAACGTCCTTCACTTCGCCCGTCAGGACCCCGCCCTGAATGGCGGCGCCGACCGCGACGCACTCATCGGGGTTGATCCCCTTGAAGGGCTCTTTGCCCGTGATCTGCTTCACTTTCTCGACGACGCAGGGCACACGGGTGGAGCCGCCGACGAGGATGACCTTGTCGATATCGCCGTAGGAGAGGCCCGCGTCCTTCATGGCGAGGCGCATGGGTTCCGCCGTCTTCTCGACGAGATCGGCGATGAGCGCCTCGAATTTCTGGCGGGTGATCTCAAGCTCGAGGTGGGCGGGGCCGGCGTCCGTCATGGAGATGAAGGGAAGGGAGACGGAGGTGGAGTTCATGCCCGAAAGCTCGATCTTCGCCTTTTCCGCCGCCTCCTTGAGGCGCTGCATCGCCATCTTATCCTTGGAGAGATCGACGCCGTGGCTCTTCTTGAATTCGCCGACCATGTAGTCCATGAGGCGCTTATCGAAGTCGTCGCCGCCGAGCATGTTGTTGCCGTTCGTCGCGAGAACTTCGAAGACGCCGTCCGAAATTTCGAGGATGGAGACATCGAAGGTGCCGCCGCCTAAATCGTAGATCATGACTTTGCTGTTTTCTTTTTCCTTGTCAAGCCCGTAGGAGAGGGCGGCAGCCGTCGGCTCGTTGATGATACGGAGGACGTTGAGGCCCGCGATCTTGCCCGCGTCCTTGGTCGCCTGACGCTGGGAGTCGGTGAAATAGGCGGGGCAGGTGATGACGGCGTCCGTCACTTTCCCGCCGAGGTATGCCTCCGCATCCGTCTTGAGTTTACTTAAGATCATCGCGGAGATCTCCTGCGGGGAGTAGCTCTTTTCGTCGATCTTCACCTTATAATCGGACCCCATCCTGCGTTTTATGGAGATGACCGTCTTCTCGGGGTTCGCAACGGCCTGGCGCTTTGCGACCTGCCCGACGACGCGGGACCCGTCTTTCTGGAACGCGACGACGGAAGGGGTCGTCCTCGATCCCTCCGCATTGGCGATGACGACAGGCTCGCCGCCCTCCATCACCGCGACGCACGAATTGGTCGTACCCAAATCGATACCGATAACTTTAGACATATTCAGATTCTCCTTCATGATTCTCTTGATTTTTGACTTATTTTACGACGACGACCTGCGCGAAGCGGAGGACTTTGCCGTTTTGCTCGTAGCCTTTGAGGTACACCTGCTTCACGGTGCCGCTCTCCTCTCCTTCGGCGGGGTCGACCGCCATGATCGCCTCGTGCTTCTCGGCGTCGAACGGCTGCCCCACGGGATCGATGACCTCGATCTTCTCGCTCTCGAGGAGCTTTTTGAAGGCCTCCGTCACCATGACGATCCCCTTTCTCGTGCCCTCGTCGGCACAGCTTTGGAGGGCGCGCTCGAGGTTATCGCCTATGGGGAACAGTTTGGAGACGACGTCCGCCCTGCCCTCGCGGTACCGCTGTGCGCTCTCGTTCGCCGTGCGCCTGCGGTAGTTCTCATACTCCGCCGTGACGAGGTACCACTTGCGCTTGAAGTCCTCCGCGTCCGCCTGCGCCTTCTCGAGGGCAAGCGCCTCCGCGCTCTTTTCGGGCGCTTCGGGAACCTCTTCCTGCGCTTCCGCCCCGCCTTCCTGCTCGTTTGCGGGGATCGGCTCCTGCGGCTGTTCTCTCTTTTTCTGCTCTTTTTTCACGTAAATTACCGCCGTTTCTTTTTTCGGTCATTTCTAATATAAAGTGTTTTGAACTTTCCTAAACGGAATTTGCGAAAAAAATCGTAATTCGGCAAAAATTTTTTGGGCAGCACTCTTTACTTTCCGCCGAAGTTGTATTAAAATAAGGGGTAAGAAGGGAAAACGGAGGGAGTTATGGAAACGAGAGCATACGAACTTTACGCAAAGCGCAACAGCCGCGTGGCGATCCGCGTGATCCCCGGGCACTTTGCGACCCAGCATTCCCACGTCAATTATTGCGTGGATATGACGCGCGTCAAGAGCGAACTCACCCCCGCGAGGAGCGCGGCAAAGCTCTTTGCGGAGAGCCTCTCCGGGGTCGCCATCGACGTGATCATCACCCTCGAGCGCATGAAGATGGTGGGCGCCTTCCTCGCCGAGGAGCTTGCAGGCTCCACCGGCCTCAACATGAACCAGGAGATCGCCGTCATCACCCCCGAGTTCACGGCGGACGACAAGATCATCCTGCGGGACAATCTTCTCCCCTATGTGAAGCACCGCAGGGTCCTCATCCTCGCCGCCACCGCGACGACGGGCATGACGGTCTCGGGCGTCATCCGCGGCATCCGCTACTACGGCGGCGACCCCGTGGGCGTGGCGACGGTGTTCGGCGGGGCGTTCACGATCCCAGGGGTGCCCGTATTCCGCCTCGTGGGGGCGGAGGACCTGCCCGATTACAGCTCCTACCGCGCCGTGGAATGCCCCCTCTGCCGCGACGGGAAAAAGGTGGACGCTCTCATCAATTCTTACGGTTACAGCAAAATGTGAATAGGTTTACGACAACGCCGCCCGCTCCCGCAGGCGGCGCTTTTTTATTGCGGTTTACCATGTCACCCCTCGACTGCGCTCTGGGTGACGTATTAGGGCAGAGTGACGTATTGGAGTGGCCGCACGTCATGTCGCCCCGCCCGCAGCTATGAATGCTATCGAAGGGTGGCACGAGCCGTAAGGCGAAGTAGCATAGTCGAGACATGACGCGGTGTGGTGTGGCGGGGCGCACCCCCATGCCTTCCCCCGCGGGGGAAGGTGTCCCCGAAGGGGACGGATGAGGGGTAAAAGTAACAAAAAAATTTCCGAAAATCCTGTCATATCCGCAAAAAAACGGACAGGGGGTGCGGTATAATCGGAGTGCGACGGGTAGAAGCGAGGTATTCCATGACGGTTCGTTTCTTCGAAGTCCTGCGCACGTACGGCGCGGACGTTCTCCTGCTCGCAGCGGGGGTGACGCTCGTCACCGCCCTCGTCAAAAAGGCGCTTCCCACGCGCGTTTCGGGGAAGGCGGGGGTGTTCCTCCCTTTCCTCTTCGGGATCCTGTTCTATGCGGTGTACCGCATGATCGTCACGGGCGGGTTCGCCCCCGTTACTTCCGATCTTTCCTCCACCATAGAGAGCGGCATCGGATGCGGGAGCGCAGCGACGGTCTACTACATTCTCTACGAACAGTTCTTCCGCGGAAAGACGCGCTCTCCGCTCGCCCCTCTCCTCGAGGGGATCGTGGCGGAGGAGAGCATGGAAGAGGCCGCAAACGCACTCCTTGCGGGGAGTAAGGACGTAGCGGACGAGGAACTCTCCGCCTTTGCCGCGGAGCTGCTCTCCGCCTACGCCCTTCCCGGACTCTCCGCGGAGGAGCTTGCCGCTGCCGCCCTCTTCATCGGAAAATTCCTGAAAGCGCTGCGGGCGGGCTGATCCCCTCTCCCTCTCCCCTTGCGGGAGGGGGAGTTTTCCGTATAAAAATCCGCATGCCTCCCATACTTGTGGCAGATGAAAACGGTATCGGGCGATCTTGCAAAGACCAAAGCCGCCCTCAAAAAACTTCTCCCCGCCGGGGATATCCTTCTCTTTGACTTCGCCTCCGAAAAGGGGCTTTTGTTTACCTGCGTCTTCGCGGACCCCGTCACCGATAAGGACCTGCTCGGGGAACAGGTCGTAAAACCCCTCCTCGCGTACGGCGGCTCCCCCTCGGCGGAGGAGGTGGGAAAGAGGCTCGCCTTCGCCGAACTCAAGCGGGAGAAGTCCCTCGAAAAGCTCGCGGCGGAAGTGCTTGCGGGCAACCCCGTTCTCCTGTGGGAGGGGATGGACGAGGGGCTTGTTGTCGGCACCAAGAAGGTGTTTGCCCGCGCCGTGGCGGAGCCGCCCACCGACGTGACCATCAAAGGCCCCCGCGAGGGATTCGTGGAGGACGTAAAAATCAATGCCTCCCTCGTGCGCAAACGGCTGAAAACGGGGGAGCTGCGCATCGAATCTTTCGAGGTGGGACGGCGCTCCAAGACCGCCGTGTTTTTGTGCTATTTGGAGGGCACGAGCGACAAAAAAACGGTAGATGGGGTGAAAAAACGGCTGAAAGAAATCGATATCGACTACGTTCCCGATTCCTCCTATCTCACCCATTTTCTCTCCTCCCGCCCCTATTCTCTCGTCAAGCAGATCGGCACGACCGAGAAGCCCGATATCTTCTGCGCGAAAATCGCGGAGGGGAGGGTAGGGCTGCTCGTGGACGGTTCCCCCATCGCCCTCACCGCCCCCTATCTTCTCGTTGAAGACTTCCAGTCGAGCGAGGACTACTTCGTCCCGCCCTACCGCGCGACCTTCACGAGGCTTCTGCGCCTCTTTGCCCTCGTCGTCGCCATCTATCTTCCCGCCTTCTACGTCGCGGCACAGCTCTTTAAGCTGCAGCTCTTCCCCATCAAGCTCCTCCTCACCATTGCGGGAAGCATCCGCGACATTCCCTTCTCCCCCTCCCTCGAAATGCTCCTCGTCTGCCTCGTACTCGAGGTTCTGAACGAGGCGAGCATCCGCATGCCCAAATACGTCGGCATGGCGCTCTCGGTGGTGGGCGCCCTCGTCCTCGGGGAGACGGCGGTCTCCGCGGGATTCGTCTCCACCCCCGCCATTATCATCATCGCCTTCTCGGGGATCGGGCTGTACGCCGTCCCCAATCTCATCGAGCAGACCTCCGTCCTCCGCCTCGTCATGCTCCTCGTCGCGGGGAGCGTGGGCACCTACGGCGTGATCCTCGCGACGGCGTTCGTCGTCCTGCATCTCGTGACGACGGAGAACTTCGGCGCCCCCCTCGTCGCCCCGTTCTCCCCCATGATCGGGCGGGACCTGCGCGACTCCCTCGTAAAATTCAATTTGCGATCCCTCCCCCTGCGCCCGAAAACCCTCAAAAGTCCCAACAAAAGGAGGCTCGGATGAACAAGATCTCCGCCCGCCAGATTCTCCTCTTTCTCGCCTGCATCGCGCCCGTAGGGAAGCTCGTGCTTCTCCCCGCCCGCCTTGCGGATGCCTCGCAGAACGACCTGCTCTTCCCCTTTCTTTTACACATTCTCGTGCAGACGGGGGCGGTCTTCTGCGTGTTGCTCGCCGCCAAAAAGGAGACCGATTTAATGGGGCTTCTTCGCAACACCTTCGGCAAGGGGGCGGCTTTCGTACTCACCGCCCTCTTTTCCCTCTTTCTGCTCTTCTCCGCCCTCCTCCCCCTCCTCGAGCAGAAACACTTTGTGCAGGGGGCGTTTTACGATACCCTCCCCTCCGTTCTCGTCTTCTCCCCCTTCTTCCTTTTCGCCGCCTACCTCTGCTCCAAGCCCCTCGGCTCCTGCGGGCGGGTGTGGGATATCGTCGCCCCCCTTGCGGCGGCGGGGCTTGTGGGTATCCTCATCCTCTCGGCGGGGAGCGCCGATCTCACCGCTCTCTCCCCCGCGGGCGCGGCGGGCGGGCGCGGCTTTTTGCAGGGGGTACGGTCGGCGTGCGGGTGGTTCTGCGACGCCGCCCTCCTCGTCCCCCTCCTCGGCAAGATCGAATACAAGCGCGGCCTTGCATGGAAGGGCGCCGTCTGCTACCTCGCGGGCGGGGCCGCCGCCCTCCTCTTTACCGCCGTCTTCTACGGCATCTTTCAGGAGACCGCCATCAACCAGCTCTTCGCCTTTACCGCCACCTCCAAGTACTTTGCGGGGGTCACCACCCTCGGCAGGATCGACTACCTCTTCATCTTCCTCCTCTCCCTCTCGATGGCGTATTACGTCTCCCTCCCCCTTCACGGGAGCGTGGACTGCCTCCTGCAACTGTTCGGACGGCGGAAGCACCTCCCCGCCATTCTCTCCGCCGCCGTCGCCCTGCTCTTTACCGTCATCACCCTCTCCCTCGACTACCGCTTCGGGGACGTTCTCTCCCTCCTCACGGGGAGCCTCTTCTGGCTCTTCCCCCTCTTCTCCGTCCTTCTTCCTCCCCTTACCCTGTTTTTGAGGAGGGACCGCCGTGCGTAAATTTCTCCGTGCCCTGCCCATGAAAGTGTGGCTGCTCCTTCTCGCCGTCATCGCCTTCGCCTTTTTCTCCAACGACTTCGGGCTGGTGGATATCCAGAAGACGGCGATCATCCTCGCCGCCGGCATCGACAAGACGGAGGACGGGTTCGCCCTCACCGCCCAGATCGCCGTTCCCAAGGGGAGCGACCGCACAACGGGCGGCACCTCCTCGGTGGAGATCCGCGGAGAGGGGAAGACGGTCTCCGACTGCGTCACCGCCATCTTCGCCGAGACGGGCTGGGTGCCCAAGCTCGTCTTCTGCAACCTCATCGTCCTCGGGGAGGAGGCGGCAAAGGAGGATATCGTCACCCATCTCAACTATTTCCTCCGCAACGACTACATGCCCGATTCCTGCCTTCTCGCCGCCTGTGCGGGGAGGGCGGAGGAGGTCATCTCCTCGACGAGCGCCATCGACGACACCTCCTCCCTCGCCATCGAAAAGCTCTTCTCGGATGCGGCGGTCAAATCGGGGCAGGCCGTAACCAATACCTTAAAGGACTTCGCCATCGGCTACTACGGCGTTTCAAAGAGCGGGTATCTCCCCTTTATCCGCATGTCCGGCCAGCAGGCGGGGCGGGACGACAACGCGATCTCGGGCGAAAGCGAAGACGAAAGGGAGACGGAGACGCAAAAGGTGTACAGCGCCAAGGAGACCGCCCTCTTTTCGGAGGGGAAGATGGTGGGCCTGCTCTCCCCCGAGGAGACGTTCGCGTTCAGCCTCCTGAAAGGGAAAGTGTTCGCGGGCACCTTCGGCGCGGAGGACGGGGAGAAGCCCGTCACCCTCACCGTGGTGAAAAACAGAGGGGACGTCTCCCTCAAAGGAAACAAGGCGGAGCTTTCCCTTTCGGTGACGGTGCGCCTCTGCTGCCGCGCCGTGACCGCCCCCATCGAGGACGTCGCCTCGGACAGCGTGACGGAGGGGATCGCAAAGAGCGCGAAGGAGACGCTGACGGGCTACGCCGAAAAACTCTTTGCCTCCTGCAAGGAGTGCGGATGCGATCTCTTCTTCTTGAAGCGCAGCCTTTACCGCGCTTCCCTCAAACGGTACGCCGCCGAAAAGGAGGGATTTCTCGAACGGCTCGAGCCTTCCTTCCGCATCGACGTTCGCTCCATGCGATAGCCCGCCGTACCCCTCCCAAAATTTTTCCCGAGAAATTTTCCGAAAACTATTGACAAACCCGAAATCTATGCTATAATAAAGGCACAATAGAAAATAACTCACAAAAAAAGTTATTTTCAAACAGGAGAACGACCGATGAACAAGTAACCGAGGGGCAACCGAAGAGAGCGGGCGGGAAAGTCCGCAATACTCGGAAGCCCCACAAGTAAAAGGGAGGAATTCTCCGAAAACTCATATCGGGAGGTACGACGATATGAAAAGGTTTACTCTCCGAGGACGGAAGATCTCGTAGAAGGAGGATACGCCAATGTACCATTCAAGTTCTACCCAAAGGGCAGGAATCTGAATCGGCCGAGAAGGGAATGCGGAAGGGATCGGGTACCGCAACGAACGAGGTTCGCACAAGAGAGGCCGATGAAGCCCGCGCGGGGGGAGCGATGCGGGACTGAAACGCCGATACTACAGGGTATCAGAGGCGGAGTAGGAGGAGTCGCAGAAGCGCGAAGTCTCTGCCCGACAACTGAATCACATGGAGATATCCCCGTGCGGTTGCGCGGGGATTTTCCTTGCGCTCTCCCTTGCTTTTGCCTATTTTTGCTTCCCGCCTTTCTTTTTTTACGCCCCTTTTTCCGCCCCCTTGCCTTCCCCTTGTGAGGGGAAGGTGTCCCCGCAGGGGACGGATGAGGTGTTATCACAGAACTGCATTTATGTAGCGCAGACCTGCCCCCTTTGAAGGGGGCGGGGTAGGGGTGGGGGTTGTTATGTCTGTGTGTTGGGTTCCCGCGCTTTCCTCCTCATACCGACGACGCGGAGCGGCGGAGCGTATCTTGAAAGATTCACTCACTCCGCCTGCGGCTCCGTTCGGAATAAGGGACTGCGAACCCGCCCCTCTTTCCCCGCCGCGGTTCTTTTGTACGTCATTCCGAACCGTCAGTGGCGCCCGCCCGCAAGTTGCGGGCGGGCGCCACTGACGCGTGAGGAAAC
>CANRFW010000028.1 GCA_947630035.1 uncultured Clostridia bacterium
ATGCTCGCCACCGTCATGAACTCTCTTGCGATGATGGACGCCATCGAGAAGAAGGGGATCCCCACCCGCGTGCAGACCGCCCTCAACATGATCTCCGTCGCCGAGCCCTACGTCCTCCGCAAGACCCTTCACCACTTCGAGAAGGGGCGCATCGTCATCCTCGCCTGCGGCACGGGCAATCCCTATTGCTCGACGGATACGGCAGCCGCCCAGCGCGCCTGCGAGATCGATGCGGACGTCCTCCTCATGGCGAAGAATGTGGACGGCATCTACGACAGCGACCCCGCCAAGAACCCCGCCGCGCGGAAATACGAGACCCTCACCTTCGCGGAGATCGTGAGAAAGGGGTTGAAGGCGATGGATACGACCGCGGCGACCATGTGTTCGGAGAACCATATCCCCGTCCTCGCCTTTGCGCTCGGGGAGAAGGATTCCATCCTGCGCGCGGTGTGCGGCGAGAGGCTCGGCACGCTCATCTCGAACGAATCGTAAAAACGAATCGTAAAATCGTAATTGATAGGAGGATAGACATGGAAAACGAAAAGGCGGAGGAGGCTTTGCTCCTTCTCGAAGAGAAGCTCGATAAAACGGCGGAGGTACTCCGCAACGAATTCGCGGCGATCCGCGCGGGGCGCGCCAATCCGCACGTTCTCGACAAGATTTTAGTGGAGGCGTACGGCGGCATGAGTCCCCTCAACCAGCTCGGCAATATCGCCGTGTCGGATGCGCGCTGCCTCGTCATCAGCCCGTGGGATAAGTCCCTGTTGAAGTCGATCGAAAAGGCGATCCAGTCCTCCAATATCGGCATCAATCCCACGAACGACGGCACGGTCATCCGCCTCGTCTTCCCCGAACTCACCGAGGAGCGCAGAAAGGACCTCGTCAAACAGGTGCGGAAGATGGGGGAGGAGAGCAAAGTCGCCGCCCGCAACAACCGCAGAGAGGCGATGGATACCGTGAAAAAATTGAAGAACGGCAAGGAGATCTCCGAAGACGAGGCGAAGAACCTCGAGATCGATATCGAGAAGATGGTCGGCGATTGCATCGAGGGGCTGGATAAGATCGTCGCCGCCAAGGAAAAGGAGCTTATGACCGTTTGATGGAGAGCGGGCGCATCCCGCGGCACGTCGCCGTCATCATGGACGGCAACGGGCGGTGGGCGAAAAAGAGACTTCTCCCGCGGAGCCTCGGGCACCGCGCGGGCATGGAGCGCATGATAGGACTTTCGGAGCATGCTTTCGACAGGGGCGTGCGCTATGTCACACTCTTTGCCCTCTCCACGGAGAACCTCGCCCGTCCGCAGGCGGAACTCGACGGGATCTTCCGTCTCTTCCGCGACTACTTCACCGTTCACGCGGAGACGTGCAGAGAAAAGGGCATCGCCCTCCGCGTCATAGGGGACCTCTCCCTCCTCCCGCCCGATGTGGCGGAGACGGTGCGGCGGGGGACCGAGGCGGCGCAAAAGGGGGAGCGGGGCACGCTCACCCTCGCCATTGCCTACGGCGGGCGGCGGGACATCGTCGAAGCCGCCAACCGCGCCGTGCGGGAGGGGAGAGAACTTCGCGAAGAGGACTTCTCCCGCCTCCTCTCGACGGGGGAACTCCCCCCGCCCGACCTTGTCATCCGCACGGGGGGAGAGAAGAGGCTCTCCAATTTTCTCCTCTTTGAGAGCGCCTACGCCGAACTGTATTTCAGCGGGAAAAATTTCCCCGATTTCGGGGACGGCGATCTCGATGCGGCGATAGAGGACTACGCATCCCGCGAACGCAGGTTCGGCAAAATTTGAGAGGCATACATGGAAAAAGCAGACATGGGGTCGGAAAAACCCAAAAAGAAGGCGTCTAATCTGAAGCTCCGCGCGATCACGGCGACGGTCTACGTCCTTATCCTCCTCGCATTCTTCGCGTGCAAGCTCTTCGTGTGGGTGCCCTATACCAACTTCGAGGGGAAGGAGCTTACCCTCCATATCGGCAACCTCATCTTCGACGCGCTCATCGTCGCCTTTGCGGGGATCGGCACATGGGAGATGCTGCAGGCATTCAAGGGACACCTCCACCGCTCGCAGAAGACGGTCGTCATGGTATTTGCCATCCTCAATATCGTGACGTACGCCGTCACCGATTTCATCTTTGCGGACGTCCTCGGCGTCCAGCTCCCCGCCCCGGGGTTCGATCCCGAGGACCCCGGCACCTTTGCAAACGCGGTGGGGCGCAACTACTCCGTCCACATAACCTTTATGATGCTCATCGCGGGGGTCGCCGTCCTCATGGCGCTCCTCGTGTTCGCCCACAGGCAAGTTTCCTTGGAGTCGACGGGCTATGCCCTCCTCTCCTACCTCTACCCCTCCTTCTTCCTCGTGGTACTCTGCGTCTGCAACCACCTCGAGAAGTACTCGGAGCTTGCCATCCTCTTCGTCTTCGTGATCTCCCCCTGCGCCGATACCCTCGCCTTTACCTTCGGGAAGCTCTTCGGGAAGAAGGTCCCCGCCAAGATGGCGCCATCCATCTCCCCCAATAAGACGATGATCGGCGGTTTCGGCGGGCTTGTGGGCGGCGCCGTGGGCGCGGTGCTTGTCTTCTTTGCCTGCTACGGCATCTCCTTCCTCGACGATCTCGGCATCGTCGCCCCCCTCGGCTGGGGGCTGCAAATCGAGCCGCTCGAACTCGTCTTCTTCATCGCCCTCGGCGTCCTCACCTCCGCGTTCTCGCAGTTCGGGGACCTCGTGGAGAGCGGCGTAAAACGCAAACTCGGCATCAAGGATATGGGCAAGATCATGCCCGGCCACGGCGGCATTCTCGACCGCATCGACTCCTCCCTCTACGCGGGACTCATCGTCTGCCTCGCGATGGTGGCAAGGGTCATGATCGTGGGATAAGCCGCATACATTACAAAAGAGGCGCTCGCCGCAAGGCGGGCGTTTTTCGGAAAGAGGAATTCTATGGTGAAGATCGCACTCGTCGGCTGTACGGGAAATATCGGGAAGCAGGTCGCGGAAGTCGTGAGGAGAAATCCCGCGCTCTTCTCTTTTTCCGCGCTCGTCTGCGGGGAGAACCGCGCCGCCCTCGACGCGCTGAAGGAGGAGTTCAAGCCCCGTCTCGCCCTCTGTGCCGCCGGGGCGGCGGGGGACATTTTCTCCGATTGCGACGTCGCCTTCATCGCGGCGGGCGGATTTGCGGGGCTTTCGTATACCCTCCGCGCCGTCCGTGCGGGGAAGAAAGTCGCCCTCGCCAACAAGGAGAGCCTCGTGTGCGGGGGGGAACTCGTCATGCGGGAGGCGGAAAAGTACGGGGCGGAGATCGTCCCCGTAGACAGCGAACACTCCGCCCTCTTTCAGGCACTCTCCTGCAGGAGGGATACTCCCTTTTCCCGCCTTGTCCTCACGGCGAGCGGGGGCCCCTTCCTCCGCAAGACGGCGGAAGAGTTGAAGTATGTTACGGCGGCGGACGCCCTCCGTCACCCCACATGGAGCATGGGGGCGAAGATCACCGTGGACTCGGCGACCCTCCTCAACAAGGGGTACGAGGTCATCGAGGCGAAGTGGCTCTACGGCGCGGATTTTTCACAGATCGAGGCGATCGTCCACCCCGAGAGCATCGTCCACTCCCTCGTATATTTTGAGGACGGCGCGGCGATCGCCCAGCTCGGCTATCCCGATATGCGCCTCCCCATCCAATTCGCCCTCACCTATCCCGAGAGAAGGCCGTGCTGCCCGCAGCTCGATCTTGCGGCAATCGGTTCGCTGCACTTCGAGAGGCTCCCCGCCGAAAAATTCCCCTGCTACACCCTCGCCCTCGCGGCGGGGAAGGAGGGGGGCACGGCGCCCGCCGTTCTGAACGGGGCGGGAGAGGAGGCGGTGCGCGCCTTCCTCGCGGGGGGAATATCTTTCCCGCAGATCGCGGAAACTATCGAAGACGCGCTCTCCCGCATTCCCCGCGAGAGGGCGGACAGCTTCGAGGCCCTTGCCCGCGCGGACAGACGTGCGCGCGAGGCCGCGAAACAGAGGCTCTATGGCGTTTGAACTTCTCATGCCCGCGTGGGCGCGGTGGACGCTCGGGATCGTGCTTGCGGTCCTCGTCCTCCTCATCATGATCACCGTCCACGAATTCGGGCACTACCTTGCGGGCAAACTCCTGCACTTCGGCATCGACGAGTTCTCCATCGGCTTCGGCCCCGCCCTCTTCAAGAAGAAGCGGAAGAAGTCGGGGGAACTCTTTTCCGTGCGTCTCATCCCCCTCGGCGGGTACTGCGCCTTCCGCGAGGAAGACGGCGTCGAAAAGCCCCCGAAAAAGAAAAAGGAAGCGAAAAAGGAGGAGGGGGAAGAGGCCGCGGAGGGACCCGCAGAGGAGGAGAAAAAAGAGGCAAAACCGCAGGATGGGGTCAAAAAACGGCTTACCTATTCGGAAAACGGCGACTTCGTGGAGATGAAACCGTGGAAGCGGATCATCGTCCTGCTCGCGGGTGCGTTCATGAACTATGTGCTTGCCCTCCTCGTCCTCCTCATCGGGACGGCGGCGTACGGGCAGACCCTCATCGGCGTGCGCTACGTCGAGCCGACGGCGGAGTACGGGGCGGAGTATGTCCTCTGCGACCGCGACGTCTTTCTGAAGGCGGACGGCGTGGGGCTGTACCTCACCACCGACCTCGCCCGCGCCCTCAACGGCAAGAAGAAGGGGGAGCTTGTGGAGATGGAGATCCTCCGTATAAGGGAGGGGTCGGACACGGAGCGCACCCGCATGACGGTGGAGATCGCGGTGCGGGAGGACATAAAGATCAAAAACAGCACCGAACTCGACGGCGTATGGAAGGGGCTCGGCGTAAAATATATCGAGGCGGAGGAGGGCGAGGGGTACTATGCCTACGGCGCCCACGTGCAGCGTTTCGGCTTCTTCGAGACGATCGGCCGCTCCTTTGTCTATTCCTTCAAGATCGCGGGGTCCATCTTCCGCATCCTCGGCGAACTCCTCACGGGGCACCTCGGCATCGGCGCCCTCGGCGGACCCGTCACCACCATTGCGACGACGGCCTCCGTCGCCTCGCAGAGTTTTCGGGGACTGCTCGAGATCACGGGGTTCATCGGGGTCAACCTTGCCGTCTTCAACCTCCTCCCCATCCCCGCCCTCGACGGCAGCAAGATCGTGTTCACCCTCATCGAGTGGGTGCGCGGCAGGCCCATTTCCCGCAAGGTGGAGGCCGCCATCCACGCGGTGGGATTTGTGCTACTCCTCCTCTTTGCCGTCCTCGTCGATATTTTGCAATTTGTGATTTGACCGGCATAAAAAAGTGCGCCCGCCTGCATTTTGCAGGCGGGCGCACCGCGTTTTCCCTATTCTTCGGAATGATCCGTTCCGGCAATCTCCTCGGCGTTCTCCGCAGTGGCCTCTTCGGCGGAAACGTCTTCCCCGACAGAGGGCGCGGGAGATGCGGTCTCCGCAACCGTCCCCCCGGCGGAAAGGGTTTCCGCAACGGCCGCGGGTTCCGTGTAAACCTCCCCGCTCTCGCGGAGCTGTCTCACAAGGGCGCGCGAGCTGAACAGTACGACGGCGACGGCGATCGCAATGGCGATATCGGGCAGAACGTAAGCCGATTGATAGAGGAGGCTGTAGAGCCACACGGGCTGTCCCTCGGGGGCAAAGGAGCCGAATGCGAAGCAGCCCGAGAGATAGTGGGCGGCAAAGCGGGCAAGCCCCGCCACGATCCCGCCGAGCGCGATCTGGATCTGCGGGAGTTTATCGAGCTTTCTGACTTTGGCGAACACCCCAGCAAAGCCGATGCAGGCAAAGGGGACGGGGTAGTCGAGGAGGAACTGTGCGGGGTGCAGGATGGTGGGGCTTTGGAATGCCTGCAAAATGCCGTAGATGAGTCCCGCAAACACCCCCTTCTTCACGCCGAACATGTAGGAATAGATCATGAGGGGGACGAGGGAGGCGATCGTGATGGAGCCGTCCTGCGGCATCTTCACGATGCGGAGATAGGAGAGGGCGAAACTCATCGCAATGCAGACGGCGGCATAGACGATGGACTTGGAATCGAACCCCTTTTGCTCTTTCCGCCCGAGGAGGAGGGTCGCCGTGATGAGGACGGCAACGAGGATCCCCGCCGAGAGATACAGCCCGAGCTGGCTTACTTTGGAGAAATCGGGGTCGCCGTTGTCATCGTAGATCCAATTGGCGAGGAGGCTGTCCCCGCTTGCAAACAAAAAGCCCATGCAGACGAGTACGGCGACGGCGGCGGCGCCCGTCACGCACCCCGCCACAATGAGGGTGATTTTCGTGGGGGCGAAGTAGAGGGCAACGGCGCTTGCCGCGATGCAGAAGAGAAGAACGAGCAGGGGATAGAAGAGGAGTGCGGCGATGCCGTCTTCCGCAAAGGAGAGAACGAGCAGCACAAGCCCGACGAGGCAGGCATAGCACACGCCGAGGAAGAGGCATACCGTGAGGAATTTCTTCCGCGTGCCCTTCCTTGCGGCAAAGGCGCCGATGACGACGGCGAGGAAGAAGGCGACGGCGATCCAGAAGAAGACGCCGCGCGCAATGTTGAGGGGAGAATCGAACGTGACGGGATACCACGTCGTCCCCAAAAGGGAATTGAGTAACATAAAAAACCTCCTGTAAATTTTGAGTTACCCGTCCCCGAAGCGCAAAAAAATGCCCGCAAACATACGCGGGCGCACTCCTCCGAAACTTCCGAGTCTTTCGTTCAAGTATTACCTTGTCCGATTCAAATGGTATGATCTCAGCCTTTTACGGCACCCACGACGGATAATTCGATTGTAAGAAGAATTGTATCACGGCTTGCGCGCAAAGTCAAATGTTTTTCGCGGGGTTTGCGGGGAAAAGCGCAGGGTATATTTTTACGCCCCTCCGCCCCGCCCTCGCCGCGCGCCCTTCTCTCGCTTCCCCTGTGGGAAGTGCGCCCCGCCTGTCATTGCGTCATTCCGAACCGTCTCAAACGCCCGCCCGCCTTTTGCGGGCGGGCGTTTGAGACGCGTGAGGAAACTTGCTCTTTTGCTGCCGGGAGATCCCTCGACACGCCGCGCCGCCCGCAAAAGGCGGGCGGCGCGGCGGCTCGGGATGACGTGAAAGGGGGAGGCGAGGAAGGGGAGCGGGGCGGCGCGGCGGCTCGGGATGACGTGGTTGGAACGGACACGGAGAACGTCATGTTGAGCGCAGTCGAAACATGACGCGGTTAGGACAGGGTGCGCGGCGTCGGGATGACGTGAAAGGGGGCGCCGAGAGGAGAGAGCAAGGCCGAGGATTTCTTTCGGGAAAACAAAAAATTCACCCGCCGTTCGCTGCGGCGAATGGCGGGTGAATAAGAGAAAACAGTGTTACACGATATAGACACGGGAAAACAGTGTTACACGATATAGACACGGGAAAACAGCGCTACACGATATAGGCACGGAAAACAGTGTTACACGATATAGGCGGGGTCGGGGGCGGCGTTGTCAAGCTCCTTTCTCTGTCCTTCGTAACCGGGTTTTCCGAGGAGGGCGAAGGTCGCCTTCTTGCCCGCTTCCACGCCGGGCTGGTTGAAGGTGTCGATATTCAGCATCGCGCCCGCGTAAGCCGTCTGCAATTCGAAGTAATACAAAAGCTCGCCGAGCGTGAATTCGTTGATCTCGGGCACGTTCACGGTGTAGTTGAGCCGTCCCGCCTTGGTGAGGGCGTAGGCAGTCGCCTTGTTCTCGGCCTGAATGAGTTCCTCCATGGTGTGCCCGCCCAAAAATCCGACGTCGGGAATGTTCTCGCACCCGTGAGGGATGGGGGACTTCTCCTTATAGCTCCCCACGGAGAGGAAGGTCACCACCTTGTCGTAAGGGCCCTCGGTGTAGAGCTGCACCTGCGAGTGCTGGTCGGTGACGCCGAGCGCCTTCACGGGGGTCTGCCCCACGTTGCACTTCTCGCCCGAGAGGGTCACGTTCTTGCCGAGGCTCTCCGCCCAGAGCTGGGCGTACCAATCGGAGAGGTAGCGGAGGTTTTCCGAATAGGGCATCATGACGCCGATATTCTTGCCCTCTTTCATCGCGATATATTGCAGGGTCGCGGAGACGAGGGCGGGGTTCTTCTTCAAATCGGGCGCCTTGCACAGCTTGTCCATATATGCCGCGCCCTTCAGAAGGAGCTTGATATCGATCCCCAAAACGGCTGCGGGGAGAAGCCCCACGGGGGAGAGTTCGGAGAACCTTCCGCCCACGCCGTCGCCGAGGACGAAGGACTTCACGCCGCCGAGTTCCTTGGAGATCTTCACGAGGTTGCCGCGCGCGGCGTCCGTCGTAAACACGAGATGCTCTTTGAGGTCACAGCCCGCCTTCTTCAAGAGATCGGAGACGATGAGGTATTGCGTCATGGTCTCGCTCGTGGCGCCCGACTTCGAGATGACGTTGAAGCAGGTCTTCTTCACGTCGATAACGTCGAGAAGTTCCTTCATGCGGACGGGGTCCACATTGTCTTCCACATAGAACTTGGGGCCTTTGCGCTTGCTTTTCGGCAGGTCGTTGTAATGCAAATGGCAGAGGGCGGAGAACGCCATGGAGGGGCCGAGCGCCGAACCGCCGATGCCGAGGACGACGAAGTACTCGAACTTCTTGCGGATACCCTTCGCCGTTTCGAGGATATCGGCGACGATTTCATCCTGGTTATAGGGAAGCTCCGTCCAGCCCATGAAGAGTTCGTCTTTGCCGCGGTTGGAGGTCACATAGGCGTGCGCCTCCTTCGCGAGTTTCTTGTGTGCCTCGAGGGTCTTTTGGGAGATGCCTTTCTCCCCGAGGTATTTGTCCGTCATGTTGGTGTAGTCCACCGTGACGCGCAATTGCTTGCGCAGGTCGTCTGTCAGTCTCATGGTTGTTCCTCCGTTTTTGGATTTCACCGACCATTATAGCACGCTTGCGGCGGAAAAACAAGGGTCGGGAAAAAATTCGTAAAAATTTTCCGCAGACCGCGGGAACGGGGCAAAAATTTGAAAATGCCCCCCGCAAAGAGGTTGACAAATGGGGGGGGTAGCTATAATAGAATATAAGAAAGATTTCGGAGGATCGCATGAAAAAGAAAATCGCAGCGATATTGTTCTCCGCCGCCGCGGCGCTCTGCCTGTGCTTCGGGTTCGCGGGGTGCGGAGAGAACGGAGGGGGCGGAAAGATCACGAGAGTACTCATCCCGGGCATGGGAATAAACCAAGGGAGCGGGATCAGCCTTGCCGTCGGGGAAGAGGAGGAGTTCTTGGTCGACTATCTTATGGACGTCTACGGCAAGAAGCCCGCGCATGAACTCAAATGCACCGCATCGGAGGAGGGCATCGTCCGGCTCGCCGCCGAGACGGACGTGGAGTTCGTGGACGAGGACGGTGATGTCCGCGACAATGTGGACCGCCTCACCGTCGAGGGCCTGGCGCCCGGCAAGACGACGGTGACGATCTCCGTCGGCGAGGGGGAAGACCTCTCGTTCTCCTTTGAAGTGGTCGTGGAAAATTACACAAAGGGCTTGGAGTACGGGGAAGCCGACCCTTGGGGTTGGAATACGGAAACGCACGGCATCGCGTGCATCGGGCTCGGAACGGCGACTGAGACGGATATCCACGTCCCTTCCCATGTGTATTTAGATGGGCAGTGGTTGACCGTTTCGCAAGTCAAACTCAACAAGGAAGAGGACGGCGCGAGGATCACGAGCGTTCACCTTCCCGAATGGACGATTGCGGTCGATCTCGCCTATTCGCACATCCAAAGCCTTGTCCTGCCCGAGGGAGTGGAGTGCCTCTATAACGATGCGTTCAAAGGCTGTTCTCTTCTCGAAGAGATCACCCTTCCCGCGGGCTTGAGGCAGATACAGGACAGCGTCTTTGAGGACTGTACTTCGCTCGGGAGCCTCGATCTCCCCGCGTCGGTCTCCTTTATCGGCGACCGCGCATTCGCGAATTGCACCTCCCTCGAAAAGCTCGCGGTCCCCGAAGGCTGTTACATAGGGACCGATTTCCTCGCGGGAAGCGGCGTCAAGGACCTCGAATTGCCCTACCTGCATCCCGGCATATGGTGCGAGTGGGACGAACGGCTCGATCATTTCACGGGGCTCGAACGTCTTGCGATCGACCTCGGGAGTTATGCTTCCTATCTGCCCGACGAGCTTCTCACCGATCTTAAAGAGCTTGTCGTCAAGGGCGGCGTGGCAGACAGCAATAAATTTTCCCAAAATTGCCATGCCCTCAAGAGCGTGACCTTCCTCGACCGAGTCACGGAGATCGGCGCCAATGCGTTCGAAGGGTGCGATAGCCTCGAAACGGTTTCCATCGGGAGCGGGCTTGAAAAGGTCGGGACGGACGTATTCGGAGGCTGCACGAAGATCAAGGAGGTGACGGCGGCGTCCTTCTCCTTTGAGGACGAAAATTATTACGAGGGGGTTGCACCGAACACGCTCTCCTTGGGAGACCTCTTCCCCGTGCGGTCGGACGCGTCCAAGATCAAATTGACGATCGCAGAGGGCGTGACGGAGCTTGGTCCCGTGACGCTCTCCACCCGCTTTGAGGAACTCCTGCTTCCCTCAACCCTCACTTCGATCGACAAGGAATTTCCCGCTGCGGTGAGCGAGCTTTCCAAAGTCTCCGTAAGCGGCGAGGGCGAGAGATTTCAAACGCAGGGCGACATCCTGTATTTCACCGATAAAGACAGGGGGCTCGGTATCCTGTGGGCAGATAAGGCGGTGTCGGGGAATGTTACCGTTTTGGACGGCGTGACTTCTGTTCCCGCGTCTGTATTTGAAAACCGCACGGGCATTGCCTCCGTCTCCATCCCCGCGGGCGTCACGGAGATCGGCGACAGAGCGTTCGCCTTCTCGGGCATCACGGAGATCGTGATCCCCGCGGACAGCGAACTTGTCACCATCGGAGTTTTCGCCTTTGCGGATTGCGGCAATCTGACCGCCGTCAACATTCCCGACAGTGTTGTCGAGATCCACAAGGGAGCGTTCGACGGCTGCACCAACCTTGCGACCGTCACGGGCGGTGAAAATGTGGAACTGATCGAAGCGGACGCTTTTGAAGGCACAAAGTGGATCACGGAGGCGCAGAAGAAAAAGAATCAGGTCATCTATCTCTTCCATGTCGCGTTTGCGTACTATCCCACGGACAAGACGCAGTTTGAGGTCACCATTCAGGAGGGAACGAAGGGGATCGCGGCGTGCGCGTTTGAAAGCACGGGCCTGAGGAAGATCACCATCCCCGCCACGGTCAAAGTGATCGGATCCCTTGCTCTCTATAACGATGCTCTATATAACGTACACTTCCTCGGAACGAGAGATCAATGGGAGAACGACGTCAGGAAAGAGGATAAATTTTGGAACCGTCCGCCTACGGTGACGTACGGAACAAATTAATCGGCACAAAGCCCCGCCGCGAGCGGGGCTGTTTTTTTGCGGAGACGTGCTGCCCCCGATTTCTTTCTCGCTCCCCGCTATCGGGGGATAGACGGACCGCCGCATAGAAAGCCTTCCCCCCGTGGGGGGAAGGTGTCCCCGCAGGGGACGGATGAGGGGCATGATAGCCCAACCCTCGCCGGTCATCTGCTGCGATCACTCCTCTTTGTCAAGGCGAAGCCGAGGGACCGCGGGCAGGCAGCCTCCTCTTCAGGAGGAATTTTTTTGCGAGGGCGCGGAAGTCGGCAAGTTTCAGGAGGGCACAGAGACCTATCTCCGCGGCGGCTACCGTAAGCGCGGTGAGAAGAAGGGCGGGGATACAGCCCATCACTTTCATGCAGAGGGCGCGTACGGCAAGCCCCGCGAGGAGGGAGGGGAGGGTCATGCCGATAAGCCGCAGGAGGGGGAGACGGAATTTCCCCGTCTTCTTGCGGAGAAGGAGGAGGGAGCAGGTCGCGGTCAGAAGGTGATCCGCCGCCATGCCGGCGAGGAGCGCCCCGCTCCCGAGGTATTGCGGCAAAAACCACACGCAGGCGAGCATCGCGCCCGAGCCGAGGAGGAAGAAGAGCAGGGTGTATTTCTCGCAGTTCATGGAGTTCAGGATGCTCGTCGAGATCATCGTAAGCCCCATGGGGAGGAGCAAAAGGGCGCTCTCTGCAATGAGTTTGCCGCTCTCGGCGTTCCCGAAGAGGAGGATGCCCGCCTCCCCGCCGCAGGCGATGAAGAGGGGGACGAGCAGGCAGCCGATGAGGAGGGTGGTGCCGAGCGCCTTGCCCACGAGGGCGGAGAGCTTTTCCCTGTCTCCGCGGTAGAAGCACTCGGAGAGTTCGGGTACGAGGACGAGGGCGAGGGAGCCGATGAGGGTGCCGGGGATCTGGATGACGGGCATCACCATGCCGCAGATGACGCCGTAGGCACTCATTGCGCGGGAGGAGGACATCCCCGCCGCCATCAGCCGCATGGGGAACACCACCGAGATGAGGGAGCCTGCAAGGGAGGAGGCGGTGCGCATCGCGGTGACGGGCGCGGAGGAGCGGAGGAGGGGGAGGAATTCTCCGCGCGGAGAGCGGAAGCGTCCGCCCCTTCCGAAGAAGCAGACGAGGGCGAGGGCAAAGGAGACGAGGTGGGAGAGGAGAACTGCGAACGCGGCTCTGCCTACGGAGGCGCCCGACCCGAACGCAATGAGGAGAAGCACGCCCGTGAAGATCATCACGATCTCCTCTGCAAGCTCGATGAGGGAGTAGGCGAGGAAGCGCTTGTTCCCCCAAAAGCTCCCGCGGAGGACCGCATACACCGAGGTAAAGGAAAGCCCGAAGAGGAGGATATAGAAGAGATCGGCGCAGCGGGGGTCGGAGAAGATGCGCGAAAAGGGGGTGCGCAGGAGGAACAGAAGGAGGGTAAGCGGCACGCTTATAAGAAGAGCGAGGAGGACGGCGGCGGAGACGGCGGCTTCCTCCCTCTTGCGGTTGCCCGCGGCGCGGTGCTTGGAGATGGTGCGGGAGAGGGTGACGGGCAGCCCCGAGGAGCAGACGGTGAGGAAGACGGAGAACACCGTGAGGGAGAGCTGATAGACGCCAAGCCCCTCCGGGCCGATCGTGCGGGAGAGGACGATGCGGTAGAGAAAGCCCAGCCCGTGTTCGAGCGCGGAGAAGAGGGTGACGAAGGCGGCGGTCTTGTACAAGTTCATACGGTATTTTATTCCGCCCCGTCGCAGGAATATGAACGCGCGCATAGGATGTGAACATGGAACTTTCTTTCTCCGTGCCACGGCTCTACCGCGTCAAGAGGGGGCAGACCCTCCGTGCCGTCTCCCTCGCCTTCGGGCTTCCTCCCTCCCTCCTTTCCGCCCGCAACGGATTAAGCGGGGAACCCGCGGAGGGGACCGTCCTCTGTATTCCCGCGGAGAGGGGGGATCTCTACACCGCAAGGGGAGGGGAGAGCGAGACCCTCCTCTGCGGCTCCCCCGCCCGCTTTTCGGAGAGAAACGGCACCCGCTACCTCTATCCCGGGCAGACCGTACTCCTCTGAAGTGGCATAAAACGGGGGGTCCGCATACAATGCAGTAAACCGATAAGGTTGGTTTACACGGAGGTAACAAATGTCATTCTTTTCCAATTTTTCGTCCGACCACTGCCCCGGCGTCATCACGGGGAACCCGTTGAACGGCCTTTGCGAAAAGGCGTGCATCCGGGCGGAAAAGATCTTCGACGCGGGGATCATCCAGACCCGTCTCGAGGGTTACAGCGCGGCGATCTCAAATCCCTTGCCCGCGGATCCTACATATCCTCTCACCTTCGTCAGTGCGCGCTCCACAACGGCGGAGGGCGTCGTCTCGGACCTTGTCGTCGAGCGGCAGCCCGAGAACCAGTGCGCGCGGGTGCAGGCGACGGTGACCCTGCCCATCGAGATCGTGTATGTGGACGCGAACGGCGTGGAGGGCAAGGCGACAAGCTCCGTCGTTCTCACGGAGGATGTGCTTATGTACGTCCCGCCCGCATCCGTCATGCCCTTCACGGTGACGGCTTCCGTGTCCTGCGTCTCCCCCGAGGGGACGTTCGACACAGCGACGAATTCGTTTTCGATCAGCGCATGCGTCACCTGTATCCTGAAGGTGGCGATGCCCGTCGAACTTCTCGTGCCGAGCTACGGCTATTGCGCCATCCCTCCCGCGCAGGAGTATTCGCAGGAGGTCTGCTCGGGCTTTTTCGAGCTTCCGCTCTACCCGCAGGGGAAGACGTGCAGCAGGAAATAGCCCACCCGCCCGCACGGGCCGTGTAGCCGGGCCTGCCCGCCTATCTACAGGGTAAGCGCGGCGGCTTGCCCGCACGGGCGAACACACTACGGGATCGGGAAAACCGCACCCCATTGTGCGGTTTTACGGAAAAATCGCGGCGGACGCCATTGCGTCCGCCGCTTTTTTCGTCCTTGCCCACCCCCGTCCCTGCGGGCCACCCCCTCCGCGGGAGGGGGCAAGAGGAGCGAGGACACTCCGTGGGAAGGAGCAGGGGCGCCGAGCCTCCCGTGGAGAAGAACGGAAAAGGCCCCTCCGTGGGGAACCGATAGACCCCCGCGGGGGGACCGATAGAAAGCCCCTTGCGAGGGACCCGATAGAAAGCCCCCTCCGTGGGAGGGGGGGTAGGGGGGTGGGGCGACAGAAAAAACAAGAGATTCCTCACGCGTTTTTGCCGCCCGCCCGCTTGTGCGGGCGGGCGGCAAAAACGGTTCGGAATGACGTACAAAATGAGTGCGCCGCTCTACACTTCGCAAAGGGGGGCGCCGGATGGTTCGGAATGACGTACAAAAGGGGTGTGTCGTTCTACACTTCGTAAAAGGTGGGGCGGCAGACGGGCGTGCCCACCCCCGTCCCTGCGGGCCACCCCCTCCGCGGGAGGGGGCAGGAGGAACGAGAACACTCCGTGGGGGGGGTAGGTGGGGCGGTACAGGTGCGTGAGGGCGGGGGTCACGGGGTCTCTTCCGTAAAGAGCGCCATGATCCCCTTCAGCCGTTTTTCCCGTTCCCGCTTCGAGGGAGAGAAAAAGGGGAGGCGGGAGTCGGGCGTGCCGCCGCCCGCATAGTACCCGCCGCCGAAGGTTGCGGGGACGGCGAGAAGGAGGAGGGCGGGAAAGACGAGCAGGCACAAAAGCACCGAGAAGAGGTAATCATACCACCGCCACGGCGTGCCCGTGAGGACAATTTCCCCCGCGATCGTGCAGCCCGCGTCCGTCTCCTCCGCCGAGGCGGAGAACACATAGCGTTCCGCCCTCTTCTTCCGTGAGAGGACGACGCGCAGTTCCTCCCCCTTATAGGCAATATCAAGCCCGTCCGCATGCAGGGCGCGCACTTTTTCGCGCAGCTCCCGCTTTGTTCCGCGGAAAAGATAGGTCATTCATCCACCTCCTTCGGGTCGCCGCGGAGGGTCATGAAGTTCGTATAGGTCACAAACCCCGCTTTGGCCTTCGGGGGCTTTTTCACGTATTTCACCCGCGTGCAGTCCACGGGGACGACGTCCCCCTTGCCGTCCGAATACTTCGCGCACACCGCGGCGGCGAAGCGCAGCACCCCCTCGGGCGGCTCCTTCCCGTTTGTCTTCACGATCGCGTGGCAGGAGTGCCGCTCCCGCACATGCAGCCAGAGGTCTTCGGGAGACGCGGCGCGGAGGAGCCTGTCGTTCTGCAAATTGTTCCTCCCCGCGAGGATGCGGAAGCCCTCCTTTTCGTAGGAACGGTAGGGGATCTCCGCCTTTTTTCGCGGGACGGGGTCCTTTTTCAGCATTCCCGCGCCCTCCATTTCCTCCGCCGCGGAAGCGAGGTCTTCCGCCGTCTCCGCCGAGAGGACGAAGGCGAGGAGGGAACGGAGATAGTCCAGCTCCTCTTCCGCCTCCCTCTTTTGCGGGGCGAGCGCCTCGAGGGTGCGCTTTTGTTTACGGTACCGCTTGAAAAACCCCTGCGCGTTCTCGGCGGGGGAGAGGCGGGGATCGAGGGAGATCTTCACCTTTTCGCCCGTCTCCCAATCCTCGAGTTCGCACCCGCGCACACCTCTCTCCGCCCGCCACAGGTTGGCGGTAAGAAGTTCCCCTCTTCTCCTGAGCGCCTCGCAGTCCTCGCACTCCCGCTCTTTTCCGGCGATCTGTCCGAGCCGCTTTTCGTGCTTTTTGATTGCGGTGTTGAGAACGGAGGAGAGCCTTCTCCGCTCCCCGTCCACCCTCTTTACGGCCCGCCGCTTGCGGTAAAAGGCGGTCTGCGCCTCCGAGAGGGTGGGGTAGGGGATCCCGCCCTCCGCGTATCTCGCGAAGAAATCCGTGGGGATGCCCCCCCGTTCGACGACGCAGGGGGAGACGTCGTCCGAGAAAATGTAATCATACACATGCCGTGCGAAATCCCCGCCGCGGTAGGAGGCCGCGATCTGCTCCGCCGTGACGGGCGCAAGCCCCGAGACGCGGGTAAAGAGAAAATGCCCGTCCTTCGGCCCGTCGAGGAGGGCGGCGAGGGCGGGATAGTCGGAGGGGTTCACCTTGTCCTGCGGGAGGGGAAGGACATACTTCACTCCCGCGAGGACGGCACGGCGGCAGTTTTCGTCGAGCGCGGTCGTCTTCACGGCGCCGAGGATGACGCCGTCCTCGAGGAGGAGGGCGTTGGAATACTTGCCCATGACTTCGACGGCAAGCTCCCTCTCCCCCGTCACGAATTCGTTGCGGCAGAGGAAGCGGATGCGGAGGATGCGTTCAAACCCCTCCGTTCTCACCGAAAGCACCTCCGCGCCCTGCAGGTATTTGCGGAGGAGCATGCAAAAACTCCGCGCGACGGGGGGATTCTCCCTGTCGTCGTCGCAAAAATACACCCCGCAATCGGAGGCGTTTACGTTGACAACGAGTTTGACCGTCCTCTTTCCCGTGTATATAAGAAGGGAGACTTCCTCCCGTTCTGGCTGGTTGATGCGGTTGACGCGCCCTCCCGCGAGTTCTCTATCGAGTTCTTTCGCGACGAGGCGGAGCGTGAATGCGTCCTGCGGCATGGGTCACCTCGGGGCGGAGCGGGGTGGCTCCGCCGCACTTCTTCTGCGATAATTATACCGCAAAAATTGCAATTTGTAAAGAAAAACGCTTTTCTTTTCCCGCCCGTTATGCTAAAATATGGGGTACGAAAAAGAACGCGAGACATTGAGGAGTATATTGTTATGGATTACAAAGTCACACCCGCAGAAAAAAGCACCGTGAAGATCGAGATCAAATTCTCCGCAGAAGAGTGGGAGAACGCGAACAACGAGGCATACCGCCGCAACCGCAGCCGCTATGCGGTGAACGGCTTCCGCAAGGGCAAGGTGCCCAAGCATGTGCTGGAACTCTACTACGGCAAGGCGCTCTTCTTCGAGGACGCCCTGAACCTTCTCTACGGCGAGCATTACGGGGAGATCCTCGAAAAGGAGGAGAAGAACTTTACCCCCGTCGGCGATCCTGTCGTCTCCCTTGCGGACGATTTCTCGGAGGAGAATATCGCCCTCGTCGCGACGGTGCCCGTAAAGCCCGAGGTGACGATCGGAACATACAAGGGTATAAAAATCCGCAAGTACGAATATAATGTTACGGACGCCGATGTGGACCGCGACATCGAAAACACCCGCGAACGCATGGCGGAGAGCGTGGAAGTAAACGACCGTCCCGCGGCTATGGGCGACACCGTGAACATAGACTTCGAGGGCAAGGCGGACGGCGTCCCCTTCGAGGGCGGCTCCGCAAAGGGGTACGACCTCACCCTCGGCTCCGGGCAGTTCATCCCGGGGTTTGAGGAAAGCGTCGCCGGCATGAACCTCGGCGAGACCCGCGATATAAGCGTCACCTTCCCCGAAGACTATCAGCAGGAATCCCTCAAGGGCAAGCCCGCCGTATTCACCGTGACCCTTCACAAGATCACGGGCAAGAAGCTCGCCCCGCTCGACGACGAATTCGCCAAGAAGATGGGGAGCGATTCCCTCGAAGCCTACAGGGCAAAGGTGCGCGAACGGCTCGAGAGAAACGCCTCCTCCCGCGCACTCAACGAGACGGAGAACTCCATCCTCGAGGAGATCGCCAAGGGCGCTTCGGCGGAGATCCCCGATGCGATGGTCGAACGGCAGGAGGATGCTTCCATGCAGCGCATGGAGTATAACCTCATGTATCAGGGCATCAAGCTCGACGACTACCTCAAATACGTCGGCTCCACCCGCGAAGAGTACAAGAAGAACTTCGAAGAGGAGGCCCGCCGCGCCGTACTCCACCAGCTCATCATCGAAAAACTTCTGAAAGAGGAGAAGATCGAGGCGAGCGAGGAGGAGATCGATAAGAAGATCGCGGAGCAGGCGGCGAGCGTCGGCAAGGAGGCGGAGGAATACAAGAAGACGATGGATCCCCGCCAGCGCGAGTATATCGAGAGCGACATAAAGCTCACCAAACTCTTCGACTTCCTGCAGGCGAACAACGAAATGTACGTCGAGGGCGGGGCGGAAGAGCCTGCGAAGAAGCCCGCCGCGAAGAAGACGGCAACCAAGAAACCCGCAAAGAAGACGGAGGAACAGGCATGAACGAGAAGAACGTTTTGATCCCCTATGTTGTGGAGCGCACCTCGGGCGGCGAAAGAAGCTACGATCTTTATTCCCGCCTCTTGGAGGACCGCATCGTCTTCCTCTCGGGGGAGATCGACGACGCAACGGCGAACACCGTCGTGGCACAGCTCATCTATCTTGAAGGCAAGGATCCCTCCAAGGATATCAGCCTCTATATCAACAGCCCCGGCGGCTCCGTCTCCGCGGGCCTCGCGATCTACGACACGATGAACTATATCCGCTGCGACGTCTCCACCATCTGCGTGGGGCTTGCGGCTTCGATGGGGGCGTTCCTCCTCGCCGCGGGCACCAAGGGCAAGCGGTACGCGCTCAAAAACAGCGAGATCATGATCCACCAGCCCCTCGGCGGCGCACAGGGACAGGCGAGCGACATTAAAATTCAGGCGGAGCATATTTTGCACATCCGCGACAAGATGACCCGCATCCTTGCCGAGAACACGGGGAGAAGCTACGAGCAGATCGCGCGCGACACCGACCGCGACAACTATCTCACCGCCGACGAGGCGCGGGATTACGGGCTGATAGACGCCGTCTATTACAAGCGTTAAATCCGCCCCGTTTGGGGCAAAATAGGGGAATGGGGTGCGAAAACGCCCTGTTCTGCCGATACGGGGAGGGGCGCTTGTCTCCCCGAAAGGAGGTAAAATGGCGAAATACGAACAACAATGCTCCTTCTGCGGGAAGGAGAAATCCAAGACGAAGAAACTCATTGCGGGGCCGGACGGGGTCTTCATTTGCGACGAGTGCGTAGAGCTTTGCAGGGACATGCTCGAGAAGATGCCCTCCTCTTCCGCCGCCGAACCCGTCCCGCTCAAAAAACCCGCCGAGATCAAGGAAGAACTCGACCAATATATCATCGGGCAGGACAAGGCCAAGCGGGTGCTTTCCGTCGCCGTATACAACCACTATAAGCGCATCAACGCCCTCGCCGAGGGCAAGAAAGAGGACGACGTGGAGATCGAGAAGAGCAACATTCTTCTCCTCGGGCCGACGGGCAGCGGGAAGACCCTCCTCGCCCGCACCCTCGCGAAGATCCTGAACGTGCCCTTCGCAACGAGCGACGCAACCACCCTCACCGAGGCGGGGTACGTCGGCGAAGACGTCGAGAATATCCTTCTGAAACTCATCCAGAATGCCGACTACGATATCGAAAAGGCACAGCGGGGGATCATCTATATCGACGAGATCGATAAGATCGCCCGCAAGGGGGAGAACGTCTCCATCACGAGGGACGTCTCGGGCGAAGGCGTCCAGCAGGCCCTCCTCAAGATCATCGAGTCCACCGTTGCGAACGTGCCTCCGCAGGGGGGGAGAAAGCACCCCCAGCAGGATTGCATGCGCATCG
>CANRFW010000029.1 GCA_947630035.1 uncultured Clostridia bacterium
GGACACCTTCCCCCCGAGGGGGGAAGGCTTTCGACGAACGTGCCCTATCGCGTCACCCCTCGACTGCGCTCGGGGTGACGTCCCGAGGACGTCCGCGCCCCCGCGGCGTTGTGATGAACGCCCCCTATTGCGTCACCCCTCGACTGCGCTCGGGGTGACGTCCCGAGGACGTCCGCGCCCGCTCCCCTCATACCGACGCCGCGTAGCGGCGGAGCGTATCTTTCATGGGAAGATTCACTCACTCCGCCTGCGGCTCCGTTCGGAATGAGGAGGTGGGGTTCCGCCTGCGGCTCCGTTCGGAATGAGGGACCTGCGCCGCCCCCTCCGTGGGAGGGGGGTAGGGGGGTGGGTACGCCATCGAGATTGCGAATTGCCCCTCATCCGTCCCTTGCAGGGACACCTTCCCCCCGAGGGGGGAAGGCTTTCGACGAACGTGCCCTATCGCGTCACCCCTCGACTGCGCTACTTCGCCTTACGGCTCGTGCCGCCCTTCGATAGCATTCATAGCTGCGGGCGGGGCGGGGTGACGTGTTTTTACGGTTGGACGTACACACTGTACGCCGCTCTCGGGGTGACGCGGTTCTTTGGCGGGCAGTCAGTACGTCTCCTTGGAGGGAAGGACCGCCTCGGACAAGCGCGCGGCGATCGCAGCGACGTCGAGCGCCTCTTGGAGCGTGGTGCCGTCGGGCCACACACCGTCCCAACCGTGCTTTAATGCGTTATCAAGCGATTCTTTCAAGGCCGTGATGTGGTCCGTCGTTCTGCCTGTAATAAGGCTGACATCACGATATACCTTCTGCATATGCCACATGATATGGTCGGTATTCTTGACAAGCGTACCGTCCTCTTGAATATCCACATATTCGCAGAGAAGTCGAATATAACGTTCATTCGTGAACAGCAACTTTGTGTCACGACTGTCGAATGTTGTTGCCCCGCCGTCGACAGTATTTTTTGTCGCGTAAGTGCTGAATTCAACACCCATCTTCAAGCCCATGTCGTCCATTCCAATAAACGCATTCACAAAGTCAATCCCAACCTCGGAAATTTGTTGATCGGAATATTGGGAAGTGCCGTCATCCCAATAATGGCATTGTTTCTTCGACATTTGGCTGGCAGCCATATAGCCATTTGTAACCAACATGTTAGCATAATATCGGTAATTTTCCTTGCCCTGTGTACCGTCACTTCCGAACCATTCAAGGTATTCTTTTGCTGCGCATTCAGTTAAGCCCGGCATGAAATCTGGATATCCTGTTCTCTCAACAAAATACCGAGCATAACTTGCTCCACCGTTTATTAACTTAAACGCATCTTGCATTCCCTGGGCGCTGCGATAATTCAATACATCGGTAAACCCTTTGAAATAGAATTGTGCCGTTGACGCTGCTTCAAGCGATACTGCTCTCAAACACTCATCAATCACTACATTTTCAAAATAGAGGCTCCCTGTTGCTTTATATAACTGTATCGCACAATTTGCAACATAACGCAACACGGTATTCTTCAGATATAAATTTGTGCCGCTCGGATTGAGCTTACTGTAACTTTGAATCGTCGAATAGTACGCCGCGCCCAAATTGAAAAGAATTCTATTCTTTATCGGCGTAATTTCCGTATCCTCATTCGTTCCTTTCACTGTCACATTATAGAGCGTGCCCATAGCGAACCCATATCCGGTGTTTTCCTGACCATTCTGGAGCATACCGCCACTTTTGTAGGTCGATTGAGTATTGATTCCGTCATTCACCGTTTTCAGATTTACCGAATTGCCGTTCCCATAGATGAGATCTTTCTGATACGGGGCTTTCTGGGTATTCCAATTGTCAGACGTGAAGCTCCCAGGCGTCACGGCATCCAAGAATTGGTCTGCATTGTATTTGTCGCCGGGCTCACTCACTTTTGCAACTTCATCCGCGCCATATAAATCTTTGTGCAAAACGATTTTCTTGTTGTTCAAATACCCCGCGGCGTTGAAGACGTTGACAAGGGCGGCGTCGTCCAACACGTTAAAGTTGAAGTGGGCCGAAGCGGAACTATCCTTTGCGCCGTCGCTCGCCTCCACGCGGAGGTAAGCGTAAGCATTTTCGGAGGGGGTGAAGGTGCGCCCGCTCCCCTCTTTTGCGGCGTCGAAAATTGTCTGCTCCGTCCTCTTCCACTCCGCCTGTTCGCCGAAGTTGCCGAAGTAATCGTTCTGCACGTCCGTCTCGGCAAGACCCCCGAAGTTGCCGAAATAGATCTGCGCCATGCCCTCCTGTGCGTAGACGTCCACCCAAGGGATTTGCGGCTTTCCCTTCTCGTACTTCCCGCCTTGGGCAATGATCTCCTCCTCCTCATTCTTGAGGGTGGAGGGGCCGCCCGCGACGGGGACGACGGTATACACTTCCTCGCCGTATTCGACCTTTGTGCCGTGCTGGCGGGTGAGGAGGGTATCCGTGCCGTCTTTATCGCTGTGGCGGACAAGCTGCCAGACGACGGCATCCGCCGAGACGAGGGTGTGCGTTGCATCGTTCTGCTCCGCCTTATAGGGAATGGAGAAGTAGTCCACGGTGCCTTTGCCGTCGCCGTAGTCGCTTTGCTTGGCGAAGACGCGGACCTGCTGATAGCCTTTGTAGACGTCGCCGCCGTTCGACTTGTCGCCCATATCGTACCCCTCGAACTCGATCCGACGGATATCCGCCTTGCCGAGGACGACGAGAACGTGCTGCTCTCCGCAGGAAAGGGTCATCTCCTCTCCCGTGAAGGGGCCTGCTGCGGGGAGGGTGACGGAGAACACGGCCGTCTTCCCCGAGACGGAGAACGCCTGCTCCCACCCCGCCTTTTCGAGGGTGAAATAGGTTTGCGCTTCCGCCTCGTCCAACCCGCCGAGGTAGGAGGAGAGGTCTTCATCCGCCGAGATGCAAACCTTGAAACTCCCCTGTATCGCCTGCGGGAAGGTGACCTCGACCCGCTCCTCTCCACAGGGGAAAGGCCCGACGGAGATCTGCCTGCCGTTGTCGGAATAGTCGATCGTGAACGAATAGCCGAACTCGGCGAGGGTGTGCTTTTTGAGGGTGAACGCAAAGCTCGCCGTGCCGCTCGTGACCGTGACCCTCTGCTCGCCCGAAGTCTCCACGGTAAAGGCAAAGCGCTTCCCTGCGGGGGCCGCATTCAATTTACCCGCGCCGCACTCGTACTCCGCCTTCTTGCACTCGTCGGAGAGCTGCCTCCCGTCTTTGCGCGAGAGGGAGAGGGTGAACTCGGGGGCGGGAAGGATGGTATCGTAGCTCCCCTCCTCCTCAAGGGCGAGGCTGCCGTAGGAGACGGCGATCGTATCGGCGGGGACGAGAACGTTGAGTTCGATTGCAATCTCCTGCCCCGCAATGTTCAGAGTGATATTCTTTTTGCCGTACGTCCCCTCTTCGGAGGTGAGGGTGAGGGTGGCGACGTTCTCCGTAACCGAAACGCTCGCCGTGAAGTACCCCTCTGCCCCATCGAAGGCGATCTTCTCCTCGGTGAGGACAAAGTCCGCGGGCGAGGGAGACGGGACGGAGACGGTGAGGACGATCTCCTCCCCTATGTTGCCGAAGGCGAGGGTGTTTTCAAACGCCTCTTCCCCGCAGGTGATTTCGGGCAGGGAGGTGAGGTTCCCGTGGGTGGTGTGCGCGGTCGCATCCTTGCGGCAGACTTCGCCCGTCTTGCCGTAGGGCGCGAGGCTCTCCGCATAGCGGACGGAGGCGGAGAGGGTGAGGTCCTTCTCGCTTCCGAACATGCCGTGCGCCGTGGCCGAGAGCGCCTCTCCCTTGTTCTCCCCGCCGAGGAAGAGAACCTTGCCCGCCATCGCGTCGGCGGGAACGGAGAGGGTCACCGAATAGTCGAGTTCCTCAAGGGAGGTGGTGAAGCCTTCCTTATCGATCGAAAGGTCCCCCACGTTCACCGCGCGGTCCACATAAATATAAACTGTGAAAGAGGTCTCCTCGCCGGTATCGCCCGTGGGACGGAAGGTGACGGTGACCTCCGCAAAGCCCCCCTTCTGCGGGATGAGTTTGAACCCCTCGACGCGGAGGACCTCCTCCGCCCCGGAGACGCACTCCGCGGTGTAGCCGTCGGGCGCGGTAATTTTGAGGATGCCGCTCTCGAAGTCCTCCGCATCCCAATAGGCGAGGACCTCGTATACGTCGGTGCCGTCGGCCGTGATCGTCTTATCGCTCGCCCCGGGCTTGGTGTAGGTGACGGTGAGGCGGGCCTCCGCGCCGCTCTCCGCCGTGACGACGACAACCGCCGTGCCCTCCCCCGTAAAGGTGAGGACCTTGCCCTGCAGCGAGGCGTAAGCATAGCTGCCCCCGAGGGAATAGGCGAGGGTATCGGTGTGGTTGACGGGGGTGGCGAGAACGCCGATGCCGCTCTCGGGACGGCCCCCGACGAGTTCCTCCGTGAGACTCAGCCCGGGAGTGTTGACGGACATTACGCCGACGGTTCCCTCATCGGGCCGAAGGAAGGTGATCTTCTGCGTCTTGCGGGTCACGGTCACCGTGCAGGTATCGGTATCGACCTCCACGCAGGTGCCGCTCTTTACGTCGTACTTCTTGGCGTGGACGGTCACCTTCACCGTGCCGAGCTTGCCCTCCTTTACGTCGAGGAGGGAGAATTTCTCCGTATCGGCGTCGTAGGCGAGGATGCCCTCCCTGTCGAAGGAGACGGAGACGATCTCGAGAGTGGAGCCGACGGGGTCCTTGGAGAAGAGGATTGGAAGCCCCTCCGCCTTGCCGAACCCGTCGTCGTAATCAAAGGTATACTCCTTTTGGGGGAAGAGCGGGCCGCGGAAGTAGCCGTCCGTGCAGTGGTATCTCACGGAGAAGGAGTCGGTGTGGCCCCTGCCGTCCTTCGCCGTCGCCGTGATGAGAACGGACCCCATTCCGTAAAAAGTAATGTTGCCCTCCCCGTCCGCCGAGGCGAGCGCCTCGTCCGAAGAGGAATAGCTTACCTCATACGTCGCGTCCGCGGGAGACGGGACAATGTGCGGGAAGCGGGCGGCGCGCTCCGCCGTGACGACGTCCGTCCTGTCCCCGTCGATCTCCGAAAGGGGCACATGGCACTCGAACTCCGCCGTTGCCGTGACGGAGGGATCCTCGGCGGAGGCGGCGGTCACCGTGACCGTCCCCTTGCCGAGGCACTTCACCGCCCCGCCCTGCACGGAGAGGACGGAGGGGTTGGAGGAGGTCCATGTGACCCCCTTGTTGATCGCCCCCTGCGGGAGAACTTCCACGGTGAGATAGAGGGGTTCTTCGGTACCGTCCCCCACATAGAGATCGTGTTCGTACTCCCCCATCCTGAGGGCGTGGACCCTGTCGTCGGTGACGACGATCTTGCGGCTCGCCATGGCGGCCTTGTTCTCCGCACTCATGACGGTAATATACGTCTCGCCGAAGCCCCTTGCGGTGACCGTTCCCTTCTCCTCATCGTAGGAGGCGATGCTCTCGTCCTCCACCGTGAAGATGAGGTCGCGGTTCTCCGCCTTCAAGGGGAGAATGTTGACTTCGAGCTTTTCGCTCGGGGGAGCTGCCTCGTCCTTCATCACGAGGACGAGCGCCGAATTTTCCACGAACTCCACCGATTCCACATAGATATGCGTGACCAAACTCATGATCGCCCCGCTGACAAGCATGATCGCGAGGATCAGAAGGGGCAATACAATGATCATGGACGTCATCAATTTCTTCATGGCCGTTCCCTCCTCATGCCTCGATCTTCCTGTATTTACGGTTTGCCGTAAACCAGAAGATCATAATATTGATGAATGCGTACGCGAATGTCAAAACGGCTGCGATAATGTAGGCCGCCGTCCTCCCGAGAACGGAGAACTTGGGAAGGATGATGCAGCACGTCCCGAGGATCGCCGCGATCGCAAGCCCGATGAGGAGCATGTAGGTGATGTTGATCTCCTCCGGCTCCCCGTTTGCCTTGGGTTTTAGGTTGGGGTTTGCAAGGTTTAAGTTGATGCCGTTGAAGACGAGCCCCGCCGCAAGGGCGAGCTGGACGGAGGCAAGCACCGCGATCTCGGCGAGGTCGACAAATTGCAGAACGCCGATGACGGTGATGCTGATGGCGAGGGCGACGGAACTCACCAGAATATTGAGGAGGGCCTTCACGAGCAGCTGGTCGCGGAAGGGCACGGGGATGAGTTTGGTAATGTAGAAATTCTTCCCCTCCACGCTTAACACCGTCCCCGTAAAGGAACAGATCATCGCCATGAAGACGGCAATGACGAGCATGGACGCGCCGAAGTTGATGCCGGCGCCCATCTGCGCCTCCCCCACTTTGGTGACGAGATCGTTGCAGAAGAAGACCATGACGGGGGTGGAGATCGCCACGCCCAAGTAAAAATAGGAATACGTCTTCGTGCGGAGGATCTCCCTGAAGCTGTAGCGGAAGATCGCCCCCGCCGAGCCGAGCCCGTCCACCGAGGAGGGGCGGGCATACAGGCCGATGCCGCTGTCGAGCGCCTTGCTGCGGAAACTTGTACACACCGCCCTTGCAAGCGCGACGCCGCCCGCGAGGAGGATCGCCCCCGCCCCGAGAAGGACGCCGAACCCGAGCCAGAACCTCTCGAAGAAGATGACGTTGCCGAGGTAGTAAGCGGGATTGTAATACCCGTCTACCCCGTGCAGCACCGCCTCCCAGATCTCAAGCGTGTTCGCCTGCCAATTCTTGTGGATGAAGTATTGCGCGAGAAGGTTGAGAAGGTAGTCGTACAGGAAGAACGCCCCCACGAGGAAGACGACGAACACGATGAGCCTTACGACGCCGTGCCGCTCGAGGAGGGCGGAGAGATACACCGCGGGGATCGCGAGGAAGACGGAGAGCGCAAACGGGATGAGGGGCATGAGAAGCACTCCGAGCAGTACCCCGAGGAAGTAGACAAAGGTAAAGCACCCCGCCGCGACGCCGAAGATCACCATCACGGGAAGGAGGACGGCGGCGGAGTAGATGCAGAGGTCGATATAGTTGAGGATGAGATAGGAGAGGAACATTTTGAAGGGGCTGAGCGGGAAGCGCGCCGTGATGAGAAGATCGGCGGGACGGTAGAGCCGCTTCATCTGCATGCCCGTCGCCACGACCGTAAGCCCCAACATGAGTATGGTTAAATAGAGCTGGGAGAGCTGTTTTACGGAGACGTTCACCCCGCGGCGGAGCGCAACGGAGAGCGCCCACACGAGGGCAAGCCCGATGCCCACCGCAAAGAGGGCGGCGATCCCCGTCATCACCGCGCTCGATTTGCTGTTGTTGCGATTCAGCCCCCACTTCAATTTGAGCTGCAGACGGATAAACTCACGCATCGCGGTTTACCTCGTTCAGCTCGGTGTAGTACCCGTTGAGATCGAATTCCTTGTCCGCCGTAAGATCGACGATATTCGCGACCTCCCCCTTTCTTATGAAGACGACCTTGTCGCACGTCTTCTTCACGACTTCGAGGTTGTGGGAGGAGAAGAGGACGGAGCGGTCCCCCGTGGCGTACCCGCGGATATACTCGCAGAGGAGCGCCATCGTCTGGTGGTCGAGGCCGACCATCGGCTCGTCGAGGATCCAAAGCTTCGGCTCGTGGACGAGCGCGCCGAGGATGCAGATCTTCTGCCGCATACCGTGAGAATAGCCCGCGATCTGCGCATCGATCGCATAGGCGATCTCAAAGCGGGATGCGAGCTGTTCGGTGACATATTTCTTCTGCTCTTTGGTGGCGCCGTAGAGGCTGCCCATGTAGTTGATATATTCTCTCCCCGTCAGCTTTTCGTAGACGGAGTGATCGTCCGGCACATAGCCGATGAGTTTCTTTGCCTGCTCGGGCTGCTTGGCGACGTCGTACCCGCCCACTCTGATGGTTCCCTCCGTATAGGGAAGCACCCCGATGATGCTCTTAATGATCGTGGATTTGCCCGCGCCGTTGCTCCCGACAAGCCCCACGACCTCCCCCGCGTCCACGGTAAAATGAATGTGGCGCGCGGAATAGTTCTTGTTGTTCCGGTATTTCTTTGAAAAGTCGATTACTTCCAGCATATGTTCTCCTTTTGTCACACGGCTTTTTACGATTGCGGATTTCGTATCGGTCCTGCTCCTTGCCGTATCTCCCTATGATTGCTTTTTTCTACGGCGGCCCCGCCCGCGCCGGGGATGCGCATTGCAGAACCGTCTTAACAATTATACCCGTTATGCGCAAAAAAAAGCAACCGAACGCGCTTGTGAATATCTTTTATCACAATTCCCATCGCCGCGCCTCCCCTTTGTGTTTCTTTTACACCGTTCGGCGACATTTTTTGACAGGGATTTTCATCTTCCCCGTGCGTCAAATAAAATACGCAGATTTATTTAATCTATGTACCTTTTTCTTCGAGGATGCGGGGCACCGCGGCGGAAGTCAGGCACGGGGCGCGGGATTTTGCGGAAATATTTCATTTTATTGCCTTTTTCTACAAAAAATTCCCCGAAAAAGAAAATAAAAAGTACATAGAATAAATAATTCTATGTACCGATGAGACGGGCGGAAATAGCCGTTTTTTCGCCCCTTTTTGGGGAATAAGGTGAGATGCCTCGACTGCGCTACTTCGCCTTACGGCTCGTGCCGCCCTTCGATAGCATTCATAGCTGCGGGCGGGGCGGCATGACGTATTTTTATGGTCGGGCGGGGACACCTCATCACGTCATGTCGCCCCGTCCACTCACGTCATGTCGCCCCGTCCACTCACGTCATGTCGCCCCGTCCACTCACGTCATGTCGAGCGCAGTCGAGACATGACGCGGTAACGGCGAACAACGCGACGCGGCGGGGGCGCATTTGCGCCCCCGCCGCGTCATTCCGAACGTATGTGAGGAACCTCATTAAAAGAAACCGTCACCCCTCGACCATGCTCGGGGTGACGTATAAGAGCGGAGTGTGTATAAAAGTGGAATGACGTATAAAAGCGTCGGCACGGTGTATCAAACCGCCGCCCCCGCCGCGGCTATTCCTCCGTAAAGAGCAAGCAGCCCGCGCGGCGAAACTCCGCGATCTTCTCGCGGAGCCGTTCGGGGGTTACGCCGAGCTTTTCCGCAAGGCAGAAAATGCAGAGCGGCTCCCCCGTGTTATACTTTTTGTTCAGCCCCGTCTCGTTGAAAGAGAGGGGCCGATTGCACTTTATGCAGGTCATGCCTTCACGATCTTCATCCGGTACACTTCGCAGGCATGGGCGGGCAGGCTCGTGCGGAAAACGCCGTTCAAGGAGCGTGCCGTCTTCCCCGTGTAAAGCTCCTCGCCGCACAGTCTGCGCCCCGCGCTCTCGGGCACGCCGACGTCGTCCGTCGAGATCCACACGTTGGCGGGCGAATCGAGGAGGTTGAAGAACCCCACCGCGAGGTCGCCGTTTTCAAGGAGGCGGATGATGACGGGCAGATCCTCCGAGCCTTGCGCCTTGAGGAGGTAGGGGCGGCACCCGCGCGCGTCCTGCTGGATGGCGATGAGGGCACGGTTGGTGAGGATCCTCTTCGCGCTCTCATCCATATTGCGGATATCGCACCCGATCATGAGGGGGGACGCGAGCAGACACCATGCCGCAAAGTGCAGCTTGTATTCCTCCTCCGTACACCCCGTAACGCCGACATGCCCCCTGCCGTTCATGCCGACGATGAGCATGTCCATATCGTTGAAGCATCCCACGCCCCCGTAAGGGAGGATCTTGTATTGCAACTTGATGAGGTCCTTTACGGACTGCCACGAATCGAGAATGTCCCCCGTCGAGCGCCACATATTCGCGCCCGTCGAACCGATCCACGCGTGCGTCTCGTCGATCCCCCAGCTGCAGGCACTGTAAAGAATGTCCCGCCCGCAGTTCGCAAGCGCCGCACCCATGCGGCGGTAGAGGGTCTTCCTGTCCGAATAGACGGGGGTGAAACAGGAGTCGTATTTGAGAAAATCCACACCCCATTCCGCAAAAACGGCGGCATCGAGGTACTCGCGGTCGTAGCTCGCGGGGTACTCCGCGCAGGTCATCGTACCGCAGCAGGAGTACATGCCGAACTTGAGTCCGCGGGCGTGGAGGTAGTCCGCGACGTACTTCATGCCGTGCGGAAATTTTTCGGGATCGGGGACCATCCTCCCCGCCTTATCCCGCTCGCGGAGGGCCCAGCAGTCGTCGATGACGACGTATTCGTAACCCGCATCTTTCAGTCCCGAAGAGAGGAGAACGTCCGCCGAGGACAGAACGAGTTCCTCGTTGATCTTCTCCGCAAATGTGTTCCACGTGTTCCAGCCCATGGGCGGGGTGTTTTTGACCATGCCGCTCTCCTTTGCGATCTTTTTCTATTTTTTTACGATACGCCCGGCATATGCCTTGAGAATATCGAAAAGTTCGGGCGAAATGACATGCTCGATCCGGCAGGCGTTCTCCTCGGCGAGCTTCTCGTCCGCCCCCGCATTCATGAGGAGAGCGGTGATGACGCGGTGCCGCTCGTAGATATCAGCGGCCTTTTTGTGCCCCGCGGGGGTCAGCTCGATCGCGTCCGACTCGCCGAGCGCGATATACTCTTTTTTGTGCAAAAGCCCCATGGCACGGGAGACGCTCGACTTCGCATAGCCGAGTTCGCCCGCAACATCGATGGCGTGGACTTCGGGTGACTTCTGCGTCAAAAGCAAAATGGTTTCGAGATACATCTCTTCCGATTCGTGGCTTTTCATGGTTTCCCCTCTTTTGACACATTATAAAGCATTTTTTGCGTTTTGTAAAGGGGAGAAAGGAAAGTTTCGGCTGACTTTTGTGTGATTTTTACGAATCCCCCGCCCTTTCCTCATGCCGCCGCCGCCACTCCCGATAAACGCGTCATCCTGAGCCGATAGAGTAGGAATAGAAACGCAAAAGCCTATCGTGCGAAGGATCCCGAAGTACGAAGTCCGCAATACATACTCGTCGCCCATATCCTCGGGATTCTTCACCCCCACCGAGTATTCCGCATAACAAAGTAGTACGCGGGGGTTCAGAATGACGCGTGAAACAGGCGGGCGCGCACCCCGCCCTACCGCGTCATGTCTCGACTGCGCTCGACATGACGTATTTGAGCGGGACGACATGACGCACCCACCTCACCACGTCATTCCGACGCCGCGCCCTTTGCGGCGGAGGAACCTCGCCCCGCCACGTCACTCCGCCCTTGCCTTCCCCTTGTGAGGGGAAGGTGTCCCCGCAGGGGACGGATGAGGTGTAAACAAAATGATATCCACCTCATCACCGCCGCAAAGAACGCGGCGGAGCTTCAGCGCAAGGCACGCCTGCGGCGCCCTCGAGGGGAAGCCGAGAGGGAAAAAGCGAGAAGGTGCGGGCAAAGCCGTAACCCTTTTTCAAGCTCCCGCATAGCATGGAAAAAACCGTTCACGGAGGTAGTTATGGCAGTCTGCGAACCCCTCTCCCCGCTCGAGCGCGTCCGCGAGGATTACAGGGCCTTGCGCATCGTCTCCCCCGCCTATGCGGGCAGAGAGGGCGAACTCACCTCCGTCCTCCAATATGTGTACCAATCCGTTTTCCTCGGCGCACAGGGCTACTCCGCCCTCGCAGGCAAACTCGAGCGCATTGCCGCGGAGGAGCTTCGCCACCTCCAGCTCCTCGGCTCCCTCGTCTCGCGGCTCGGGGCGCCGCCCGTCTTCACGGCTTGCCCGCCCTATCCCGTCGCCTACTACTCCGCTTCCTCCGTCAACTATGCCAAGACCCCCTCGGAGATGATCGAGGCGGATATCCGCATGGAGCGGGCCTCCGCGGCGGCGTATGCGCGCATGCTCGAGGGCATCGAAAACGACGGCGCAGCAGAGCTTCTCACCCGTCTCAAGGAGGAAGAACTTGCCCATCTTTCCCTTCTCTTAAAAATACGGGAGGAGGGAATCGGTTGACGGCGGGGGTCCGCCTCGCTATAATAGAGACCATGCGGCAAAAGGGAAACAAGTGGCTCGGCATCCTCTTCATCCTCGGGGCGGCGCTCTCCTTTGCACTCATGAACTTCTTCGTGAGCGCGGCGGGAGACCTCCCCCTCATGCAGAAGGTGTTCTTCCGCAATCTCATCACGACGGGCGTCGTCTTCTTTCTTCTCCTCTTCCAAAAGGAGAAATTCCGCATACACGATAAGAAGTGCCTTCTGTGGCTCTTTCTCCGTTCCGCGGTGGGGTACGCGGGCGTCCTTCTCAATTTTTACGCCATCGACCACATCGGCAGCATCTCCGACGCCTCCATCCTCAACAAGCTCTCCCCCTTTTTCGCCATCCTCTTTTCGGTGATCCTCCTAAAAGAGAAGCCCGCGATCCCCGAACTCATCTTCGTCCTCCTCGCCTTTATGGGGGCGGCGTTCGTCGTCGATCCCTCCTTCGGCATGCGCGCCCTGCCCGCCCTCGCGGGGGTGGCGAGCGGGGCATGTGCGGGGTTTGCGTACACCTGCGTGCGCATCCTCGGCGTAAAGGGCGAGCGGGGTCTTATGACGGTGTTCTTTTTCTCCGTCTTCTCCACCCTCGTCACCCTCCCCTTCTTCCTCCTCTCCTACACCCCCATGACGGCTTGGCAAGTTTGCTCCCTCCTCCTCTCGGGGGTCTCGGCGACGGCGGGGCAGTTCTTCATCACGGCGGCATACCGCCATGCGCCCGCCAAGGAGATCGCCGTGTTCGACTATTCGCAGGTGGTATTCGCCGCCCTCTTGGGGCTTCTCCTCTCCCAATTCCCCAAGACACTCAGCTATATCGGGTATACGATCGTCGTCGGCGCGGCGTTTGGGCAATGGGGGTATCACCTCGCGCAAAAGAAAAAAGCGGAGCGAAGAAGGATGCCCGTCTTGAAAAAAGAATAAATTTGCTACGTAGTGGTTGCTTTTTTTCTTTTTCCGTATTATAATAGCGTAAAGAGAAGGTTTCTATGGACGAAGAGCGGAAGGACAACCTCACCGAGACCCCCGGGGACACGGAGACCCCTTCGGAGGAACAAGCCGAAGGAAAGCTCCCCGAAGAGTCCCCCGCCGAAGAGGCGGAAGTGACGGAGGAAGATCTCGACAGGAAGGATGCGGGCGGCAGTTTTGCCGACCGTTATCAGCGTGTCAAGGAGAGGGATATCCAGAAGCTCTCGGCGGAGATCGAGGACCAGGACGCCGAAAACAAGAAGCACAAGCGCCGCAATTGGTGGATCAAGACCATCCTCCTTCTCCTCCTCATCGGGCTTTCCATCGGGCTGCTCTTCACGATCACCTCCGTCCTCTCCGATGAGAAAGTGACTTTCGGCGAGATGATCCGCGGCGTGAAGCCCATCCACATTCTCACGGTTCTTGCCGCCATCGTCGTCTACATGTTCTTCGAGAGCATGAAGTATTGCTATCTTCTCAAGATCTCGACGGGCAAATTCCGCTTCCGCGTCGGCATCAAGACGATGTTCCTCGGCAAGTATTACGACGGGATCACCCCCCTCGGCACGGGCGGGCAGCCCTTCCAGATCTACTACCTGCACAAGAAGCAGATCCCCGCGGGGGTGGCGACCGCCGTCCCTCTCGCAAAGTATATCGTGACGACCTTCGTCTACTGCGCCTGCGCGGTCGTCTTCTTTGCCCTCTCCCCCATGCTGCTGCCGGGGGACGTCGCCACGACCACCATCCTCATCATCTCGTGGGTCTCGATGTTCTTCAACGTCCTCGTACCCGTCACCATCCTCATCATCTCCGCCTTCCCGCGCGGGGGGAAGAAGTTCATCATCAAACTCATCACCCTCCTCAAAAAGATGCGGATCGTCAAGAGGAAATACCCGACCATCCGCAAATATCTCTATGAGGTGGATGAGTACCGCCACTCTCTGAAGGCGATCTTCCGCCGTTGGTACATGATCATCCCGCTCGTGCTGCTGTGCATGCTGACCCTCGTCGCGAGCTATTCCGTCCCCTTCGCCGTCGCCCTCTTTGTCGGCGGGGACGCGGTCACCCCCACATGGACGCTCTACGCCCAGATCCTCTGCCTCGGGTGCCTCTCCTTCTACTCCTCCTCGCTCTTCCCGACGCCCGGCAACAGCGGTGCGACGGAGGCGGCGTCCGCGCTCGTATTCGTTACATTATCCGACGCCATCTCCCCCATTGCGGGCTGGCTCGTGCTTGTCTGGCGGTTCTGTACCTATTATATTTACATTCTCTCGGGGATCGGGATCAATATCTTCGAGATCATCCGCGGGGCCGTCCGCAACCGCCGCGCGAGAAAGAAAGGAATGTAAGACCCGCTCCCGAGCGGGTTTTTCTTTTTCTCCCGCCGCAAGCCATAAGCGAAGTAGCGTATATACGTCATGTCGTCCCGCCCACAACTATGAATGCTATCGAAGGGCGGCACGAGCCATAGGCGAAGTAGCGTAGTCGAGACATGACGCGGTTTTACATGTCACCCCTCGACTGCGCTCGGGGTGACGTTTGTAGGCGGTTCGCACGCACGCCGACATAAGCCTTCCCCCCTCGGGGGGAAGGTGTCCCCAAAGGGGACGGATGAGGGGCAATCCGCAATATCAAGGGCGAACCCCCACCCCTACCCCGCCCCCTTCAAAGGGGGCAGGTTTTGCCCCCGCCCCTACCCCGTCCCACCGATATAAGCCTTCCCCCCCGGCTCCCCCTCTTGGGGGAGCTGTCACGCCGCCCTTTGGCGTGACTGAGGGGGTTCCGAAATAACTGCAAACCCCTATCCCCCCTGCGGCTCTCCCTTGCCCTACCCGCCATTCCGCACGTCACCCCGAGCGCAGTCGAGGGGTGACGTTTGTAAGCGGTTCGCGCGCAGGAGGGCTTTCGCGCCGAATTTTCCTCAAGGAAGTGAAAACACTTCCCTTTTTTCTCGCTTTTTGCTATAATGATTTTGATAAGCGGAGGCATGCGATGACCTGTCTTACTCTCGAACATGTGAGCAAGCGCTACACCATCGGCAGTGTTGCCGTCGATGCGCTGCAAGACGTCTCTTTTTCCCTCGACGACGGGGAGTTTGCCGTCGTTTTGGGGCAGAGCGGCGCGGGAAAAACCACCCTTCTGAACCTCCTCGGGGGCATGGATACCGCCACCGGGGGCAAGATCGTCCTCGACGGCAGGGAGGTCACCGCCCTCAACCGCAGGCAGCTGTGCGAATACCGCCGCACCGACGTGGGGTTCGTCTTCCAATTTTACAATCTCATGCCCAACCTCACCGCCCTCGAAAATGTGGAACTCGCGACGGAGATCTGCAAAAACGCCCTCGACCCCAAGACCCTCCTCGAGGAAGTGGGCCTCGGCGAGAGGCTCCTGAGTTTCCCCGCCCAGCTCTCGGGGGGCGAACAGCAGCGCGTCTCCATTGCCCGCGCCGTGGCGAAAAACCCCAAGCTCCTCCTCTGCGACGAGCCGACGGGCGCCCTCGATTACGAGACGGGCAAGAAGATCCTCACCCTCCTCTACGACGTCTCCAAAAAACAGAAAAAGCCCGTCGTCGTGGTCACCCACAACGCCGCGCTCGCGAAGATGGCGGATAAGGTCATCCATATCCGCAGCGGGAAGATCGAGGGAGTGGAGCAAAATCCCGCTCCTCTGCCCGTCGGGGAGATCGAGTGGTGAAGACCTATTTCAAAACATTCGGCAAGCTCTTCCGCCGCCATGCTACCCGCCTCGTCTCCGTCATTCTGATGGTGCTTGTGAGTGTGGGATTTTCGGCGGGCGTTCTCGACGCCACCGAGAAGATGCGCGACTCTCTCTCCGATTTTTACGCCTCCTCTTCGGTGAGCGATTTTCTCGTGCGCGGGGAAAACATGGAGGACGCGCGCGAGGCAATTATTGAGGGATTCGGCGAAGAAAATGTGGAATGGGGTGCGATTTTCGACTTCGAGGGGAACTCCCCCGCCCTGCAGGAGGGCATCGAAGTCTCCCTCGATCTTCCCGAAGAGGAGGGCGTCACCCGCATCTATTTCTCCGATTTTTCCCTCGGCGAGGGGCAGAACCGCTGTAAAATTTTATCCTCCCTTCCCGAGGCGGAGATCGGGGACAGGATCCCCATCGCCGCCGAGCGGAAGACGGGGCAGCTCTCCTCGTTTGAACTCGGGGAGGAGCTGACCGCGACCCTCACCGTGACCGCGTTCCACCTTCAAACGGAGTTCCGCTTCGTCGTAGATCGTGGAGAACCCCCTCCACATGGCGACGAGGGACGATCCCTCCGTTCTCGAAGGGGAGGACGGGGACTACCTCCTCCTCTCCCGCATCCTCTATCTTCCCCTCGGCGGCTACACCCTCTTCGGGCAGACCCGCGCGTTCCCCGTAAACGAGGTGCGCGTCTCCCTCCCCTCCCTCCATGAAAAGCAGCTCTTCTCGGAGAGTTACCGCAAAGTCCTCGCGGGGGAACAGGCCCGCCTCGAATCGCTGTGCGAGGATGCGGGCGGCACCGTTTTGACCCTTCACGAGAACTTTTCCTTTGAATCCTTCTATCAATATTCGGACAAGATCGCGAGCATCGGGTACCTGCTTACCGTCGTCTTCCTCGCCGTGACCCTGCTCGTCGTCCTCTCGACGATGACCCGCCTTTTGGACGAGGAGCGTGCCCAGCTCGCCTGCCTCTCCACCCTCGGCTACTCCCCCATGCGCATCCTCTCGAAGTACCTACTCTTCGCCCTCATCGGCACCCTCATCGGCGGGGCGGGGGCGTATCCCGTCTCCATGGGGCTGTCCTACGTCATCTATATCAACTTTACGTGGAACTTCTCCCTGCCCCCCTATTCCCTCCGTATCGCCCTCCTCTTCTATCTCTTCGTCTCCCTGCTCGTCGCCCTCGTAACGGTGGTCTCCACCCTCATCGCGGGGCTTCGGCGCACCCGCATCTACCCCGCCGTCCTCCTCCGCCCCCGCGCGCCCAAGCCCGGGAAGAAGGTCATCCTCGAGCGTATTCCCCTCCTTTGGAACAGGCTCTCCTTCAAGTATAAGTCCACCCTGCGCAACGTTCTGCGCTACAAGACCCGCTTCTGGATGACGGTCATCGCCGTTCTCGCCTCCGCCGCCCTCGTGCTTGCGGGGCTTGCCGTCCTCGACTGCTGCCTCTTCCAGGACGTGGGGACGACCGCCATGATCGCCGTGGGCATCATCGTGCTTGTGTTCGCGGCGGCCCTCAATGCGACCGTCATCTACACCCTCACCAATATCAACGTGAGCGAACGGGAGAGGGAGATCGCCACCCTCATGGTACTCGGCTATTCCGACCGCGAAGTGATGTGGTACATGTACCGCGAGATCTATATCACGGGCTCCGTCGGCACCATGCTCGGACTTCCCGCCGGGGCGCTTCTGTGCTTTTTCGTCTTCAAGGTGATGGGCTTCGGCTCCCTGCCCGGCATCGGGTGGTACTGCTGGCTCCTGACCCCCCTCCTTTCCATGCTCTTTACCTTCCTCGTGACCCTCGCCCTGCGGCGGAAAATTCTGAAAGTGGACATGAACGACTCGCTGAAAGCCATTGAATGACGCGGCTGTTCCGCATAATCAAAGGCCTCCCCTTTTCCAAAGGGGAGGCTTGCCGCTTTTCCCAAGGCCTCCCCTTTCCCAAAGGGGAGGCTCCGCCATGGGCGGTGGTGGGGATTGTCGATTACATTCCCATCCCCATCCGTCACGGCTATGCCGTGCCACCTTCCCCTTCCCGAGGAAGGGGAAGGCTTTCTGTGCAGCGTCCCGAGGAAGAGTAAGGCTTATACTGCAAAACGCCAAGAGAAAGGGCGTTTTTTTCACCCCATGTTGCGATTTTGAGGATTCAGTCCCCGAAAAAGTCCTCGCGGCGGAGGCCCGCGCGAAGTTTCTCGAGCGCCTTCTTTTCGATGCGGCTTACATAGGAGCGGGAGATCTTCAGCTTCTTCGCAACCTCCCGCTGTGCCATCGGCGCGCCCCCGCGGAGGGCGTAGCGGAGGCACACGATCTCCGTCTCCCTCTCGCTTAAAAGTCCGTTCACGGCGGCGAGGAATTTCTCCTGCATGAGGGATTGCTCCACCCCCGCAAACACCTTTTCCTCCCGCTCGAACAATAGGTCCATGAGGGTGAGTTCGTTGCCGTCCTTATCCGTCCCCACGGGGTCGGAGAGGGAGAGGGTCGCGCGGTGTTTCTTGCCCGCGCGGATGAGCATGAGGATCTCGTTCTCGATGCACCGCGCCGTGTAGGTGGCGAGCCGCGTCCCGTGGCCCTCCTCGAAGGTATTGATCGCCTTGATAAGCCCGATGGAGCCCACCGAGAGCATGTCGTCCGTCTCCGCCGCCCCCGCGTATTTTTTCACGACGTGGGCAACGAGCCGCATGTTGTGCCGTATGAGCTTTTCCTTGGCGGCCGCGTCCCCCGCCGCGGCACGGCGCAAACACTCCGCCTCCTCCTCGCGGGAGAGGGGTTTGGGGTACGAAGTGCCGTCGTCCACGGCGCCCGTAAAGAAGAAGAGCCGCCCGAGGAGGGCATAGAAGAGACCGAGCATATTTCACCTCTTTCCATTCTATGCGGCGGGGAAGTTCTGCTATTCCCCCGCCCGCGGGAGGGCACGTTGCCGCAAAAGGCGGTTTCCCCCTCTTTTTCCAAAAATATTTTCCGACAAATTCCCACAAATTGCAAAAATCGTATTGAAAAACTTTTTTTGTTATGATATAATACGATTCGGTAAATGTGCCGTCTTATTTTGTACGCGCATACGCGTAGGCGGCTGAACAGGAAAAGGAGGTTGTTATGGAACATTGTGAAGCGATGGGTGCCGCGGCGGAGCAGAAGGAAAAGCTGCTCGCCGTGATCGATGCATCCCGCTCGACCCCGGGGTGCCTCATGCACGTCCTTCAGGAGGCGCAGGCGATCTATGGGTACCTGCCCATCGAAGTGCAGAAGATCATCGCGGAAGGGCTTAATATTTCCCTCTCGGAGGTGTACGGCGTCGTCACCTTCTACGCGCAGTTCTCCTTAAAGCCCAAGGGAAAGAACCGCATCAGCGTCTGCCTCGGCACCGCATGCTATGTGAAAGGCTCGGATAAGATCCTCGAAGAGGTCGAAAAAGAGCTGGGCATCAAGTGCGGCGAATGCACGGAAGACGGGCTTTTCTCCATCGACAGCTGCCGTTGCGTCGGTGCGTGCGGCCTCGCGCCCGTCATGATGATCGGCGAAGAGGTGTACGGCAAACTCACGCCCGATAAGGTGAAGGGCATCCTCGATTCCTACAAGGAGGCAAGCAAATGACGGTCAAAGAATTAGACGCGATCCGCGCAAAGAAACAGCAACTCATCGACGTAAGGCGCCTCATAAGAGAGCAGGCCGAAGAGATGGCAAAGCACACGGGGTACAGAAAGCAGGTCCTCGTCTGCGGCGGCACGGGCTGCACGTCCTCCCACTCCAAACAGGTCATCGAACACCTTGAAAAGACGCTTGCGGAGTGCAACATTCACGACGTTCTCGTCGTAAAAACGGGCTGCTTCGGGCTCTGCACCCTCGGCCCCATCATGATCGTCTATCCCGAGGGCGCC
>CANRFW010000030.1 GCA_947630035.1 uncultured Clostridia bacterium
GAGATCCACGCCGCCGCCGTCTCCTTGCCGTCCGCGGGGCGGTACACCTTCATGTTGGGAATGGAGCGGAGCGCGATGAGCTGTTCCACGGGCTCATGGGTGGGGCCGTCCTCGCCGACGCCGATCGAGTCGTGCGTCAAAATGTAGACGACGGGGATATTCATGAGTGCGGAGAGCCTCATCGCATGCTTGCAATAGTCGGAGAAGATGAAGAAGGTCGCGCAATACGCCTGAATGCCGCCGTGCAGCTGCATGCCGTTCGAGATCGCCGCCATCGCGTGTTCGCGGATGCCGAAGTGCATATTTCTCCCGCTCTTATTCTCGGCGGAGAAGTCGCCGTACGTCACGGTATCGGTGTCCTTCATGTCGGAGAGGTTGGAGGGAGCGAGGTCCGCCGAGCCGCCCATGAGATAGGGGATATGAGGTGCGAGACGGTTGAGAACGGCCGCCGAGGTCTGCCGCGTCGCCATGGGCTTTTCGAAGTCCCAAAGCCCTTCGATCTTGTCGAAATCGGGCAGTTCCCTCTTCATCGCAAGGCGGTAGAGGGCGGCGAGTTCGGGGTACGCCTCCGCATAGCGGTCGAAGGTGAGTTTCCACACCTGCTCGGCGCGGCGGCCCCGTCTTCCCGCCTTGGCGGTGTGCTTCAGGACTTCCTCGGGCACTTCGAAAGGAGGATAGGTCCAGCCGAGGTTCTCCTTGGTCTTCTGCAGATTTTCGGCGCCGAGGGGGGCACCGTGGCACTTGTGGCTTCCCTCGAGGGGGGTGCCGTAGCCGATCTTCGTCTTGCAGATGATGAGGGAGGGCTTGTCCTTCTCCTTCTGCGCTTTCTTGATGGCGTTCGCGATCATCTGGGTGTTGTCGGGATGGGCGACGAGGTCCACCTCAAGCACCTGCCAATTCTGCGCCTTGAAGCGCGCCGCCACGTTTTCTTTGAAGGTGATATCGGTATTGCCCTCGATCGTGATATCGTTGTCGTCATAGAAGACGATGAGTTTGCCGAGACCGTGCGTCCCCGCAAAGGAGCAGGCCTCGTAGGAGATGCCCTCTTCGAGACAGCCGTCCCCGCACAGGCAGTAGGTGTAGTGGTCGACGATGGGGAACCCGGGGCGGTTGAACACGGAGGCGAGGTGTGCTTCGGCGACCGCCATGCCCACGGCGTTCGCGATGCCCTGCCCGAGAGGGCCCGTCGTCGTCTCGATGCCCACGGTGTGGCCGTATTCGGGGTGGCCGGGGGTCTTGGAGCCGAGCTGGCGGAAGTTCATGAGGTCCTCCTTCTTCAGCCCGAGGCCATAGAGATAGAGGAGGGCGTAGTTGAGCATGGAGCCGTGTCCCGCGGAGAGGACGAAGCGGTCCCTGTCGTCCCACTTCGGGTCTTTATTGTTGAATTTCAGAAAGTCCTGCCACAGGGTGTAGGCGATGGGCGCGGAGCCGAGGGGAAGCCCCGGGTGCCCCGAGTTTGCCTTCTGGATGGCCTCCGCGGCGAGGATGCGGATGGCATTGATGGTGGTCTGTTTCATATCGTTATCTCCTTTTTCTTTTCAAAAATTTTTTAATTTTCCGAGGTCCAAATCCTTCCCGTAGGGGGAGAGGAGACGGCAGAGAACGGCCGCGATCTTCTTCACGCCGCCCTCCGAATCGCTCTCCATGTTTACGGGCATGATCGGCTCGTGCAAACTCATGCGGAGAAGGGCCCAGCCGTCCCCGTTCTGCTTGCCGAAGTTGATGCGCACCCCCTCGAAGTTCTCGGCGGGGAGGGAGAGGGCGGGATCTTGTTTTACGGCCTCTCCGACCTCCGAGAGGATCTTCGCCCCGGCCGCCTTGAAGTCCACCCCCTCCTCAAAACGGAGACGGACCTCCGCCGCTTCTTTGGGTTCGGGGAGGCCTTCGATGAGGCTCTCGAGGTCGCCCTTCTTCGCGAGGGCGATGAGAAGGCGCGTCACAAGATAGGCCCCGTCGTCGAGGAAGTAGTTCTCCTTGAGGGCGGCGTGCCCGCTCGTCTCGATGGCGAGAGGGGAATACACGCCCTCCGCGTTGAGGCGCTTCGATTCGTTGATGACGTTCTTGTACCCCCGCTTGAAACGGCGGTGGACCCCGCCGCGGTCCGCGATGAAGCGGGTCAGCCCGTCGCTCGTCACCGAGTCGGTGACAATGGTCCCCGCCCGTTCCTCGAGGAGGACGGCGGAGATGAGGGCGATGAGGCGGTTGCGGTTGATCTCCTTCCCGTCGGGGGAGACGACTGCCGCACGGTCCACGTCGGTATCGAAGATGACGCCGAGGTCGGCGCCGCTCCTTAGGACGGCGGCGCACACCGATCCCATCGCCTCCTCGTTCTCGGGGTTGGGGATGTGGTTGGGGAAGGTGCCGTCGGGATCGAGGAACTGCGAACCCGAAGTATTTGCGCCGAGAGGGGAGAGGACGAGGTCGGCATAAAAGCCCCCCGCGCCGTTGCCCGCATCCACGACGATCTTCTTTCCCGCAAGGGGAGTCTCCTTTCCCGTCGCGCGGCGCACCTTCTCCACAAGCCCCGCGGCGTACTTTTCAATGTAGCTCTTTTGTGTTACTTTGCCCCTGCCGCCGTTGGGCGTGATGCCGAGGGCGGCAAGCTCGATGAGGTCGGTCACGTCGCGGCTCTCAAGCCCGCCCTCCTTTACGAAGAACTTCAGCCCGTTCTTCTCCATGGGAAGGTGGCTCGCCGTGATCATGACGGAGGCGTCTGCGCCGAAATCCTCCTGAAGCAGCATGAACATGGAGGGCGTGGACGAAAGCCCCGTTAAGATGACGTCGCACCCGCAGGAGAGAAGCCCCTCCGTAAAGCTGCGTTCGATGCGCTCCGCCGAGACGCGCGGATCGTGCCCCACGGCGATGGCGCGGGGCTGTCCGTACTTCTTCGTAAGCCACAGCCAGAACGCTTTCGCGAGGGCGCATACCGCCTCGTCGGTGAGGGTGACGTCTCCGCTTATCCCCCCGACGGCGGTGCCGCGGACGTCCGTCCCGCTCTGCAGTGCAAGCAGTTCCGATCTTGTCATATTCCCCCTGATTTCCCCCTTCCGCGCGCGGTTTTTCCTCGTGCGTGCGCGCGTATCTATGGTATATTATACCTGTTTGGGAAAACGTTTTCAAGAGGTTTTCGGAAAAAATTACGGAAAAAGAGAAATAAAGGGGAATATCCTCTTGCAAGTCATAAAAAATTATGATATAATGAAGCAAAATATAGGAGAGGATAGAAAAGACATGCGCAAATTTACGGTGTCCACGGACTCCACGTGCGATCTGTATTGCGACTATGTTGCGGAAAACGACATAAAGTTTGTCTCCCTCACCTTCATGCTCGAGCAGAACGGCGTGATGGAGGAGCATACCGATAACTTTACGGAGTACGCACAGTACGTGGAATTCTACAACCGTCTTCGCGCGGGTGCGATGCCGAAGACGAGCAAACTCAACTACGAATCGCACTACAACCATTTTCTGAAAATGGCGCAGGAGGGGGCGGAAGACGTCTTGCACTTCACCATTTCGTCGGGGCTTGCGAATACCTGGGAAATCGCAGAGCAGGCGGCGAAGGACGTGAAGAAGGACTACCCGAAATTCAACCTCCGCGTCGTCGATCCGCTCACCGCAACGGTGGGACAGGGCGCGCTCGTCCGCCTCGCGGTCAGATGGCGGGACGAGGGCATGGAGACGCAGGAGGCCTACGAGAGGCTGCTCGCCCTCCGTACCCATATCCAGCACTTCATCGTGGCGGACGATTTGCAGTTTTTGAAGAGGGGAGGGCGGATCTCCGCGGCGGCGGCTGCGATCGGCAGCATGCTGCGCGTCAAGCCCATCATCTCGTTTGACATGGAGGGCAAGCTCGGCGTCATCGACAAGGTGATGGGGCCGAAGAAGGCGGTCACCTATATCAAGCAGAAGCTCGAGAAAGAGGGACCGGACCCCGCGTACAACTATGTGTTCATCGTGCATACCGATAACGAGCCGATGGCGAACGAACTCGCGGAGTATGTGCGGCAGCGCTTCGGGTTCGAGCCCTACACGCAGATCATGGGACCTGTCATCGGCGCCCATGTCGGCCCCGGCGCCTTTGCGCTCGGCTACATTTCCAAGAGCGAACGCAACAAATTTTAAGGAATTTATTACGGAATAGGGCAGTATATTGTTACGGAATAGGGCGGCGCCGAACGCAAATGCGTTCGGCGCCGCCCTATGTTTTGCCATGTGCCCCGATGCGTCACGCCTCTTTTCCTCATCCCGAGCCTGCCCCGCCGCCCGCAGAAGCGGGCGGCGGGGCAGGCGAGCGGATCTTTGTTTTCGTCCCGTTACGTCACCCCGCCCCGCCTCGTTACGTCACCCCGTCCTGCCCGCAGCTATGAATGCCATCGAAGGGCGGCACGAGCCATAAGGCGAAGTAGCATAGTCGAGGGGTGACGGGGGGCGGTATGAAAAGCGTCATGTCTCGACTGCGCTCGACATGACGTGTAAATGCCGACATGACGTGTAAATGCCGACATGACGTGTAAATGCCGACATGACGTGTAAATGCCGACATGACGTATCTATACCGCTTTGCGCCCTATGTTTTTATGTCACTTAAAGTATTCCTTGCTCTCGCGGTCGAGGGCGCGCTTTGCATCCCGCTCCGCGATCGAGCGCTTCTTGTCGTAGGCATGTTTGCCCTTGCAGAGGGCGATCTCCGCCTTCACGAGGGCGTCCTTAAAGTAAATTTTGAGGGGGACGAGGGTGTAGCCCCGCTCGTTCACCCGCCCCGCGATCTTGTCGATCTCGGTGCGGCGGAGGAGGAGCTTGCGGTCCTTCCTTGCGTCGCGCGTGGAGAAGGCGCCGCTCTTGTCGTAAACGGCGATGTGCATATTGCGGAGGAAGACTTCCCCGCCGCGCAGCTCGCAAAAGCTCTCGCCGAGGGAGGCCTTGCCCGCACGGAGGGACTTCACTTCGCTCCCTTCGAGGACGATACCCGCCTCGAATTTTTCCTCGATGAAATACTCAAACGAGGCGGATCGGTTCACGGCAACGATCTTCATATCAGCTCTCCTTGTTGAGATAGAGGAATTGCACCCGCCTTGCGCCGATATCCGTCCCCATCACGCGGATGCGGATGCGGTCGCCGAGGCGGAAGGAAGTGCGCGTCCCGCGGAGGAGGAAGTTCTCCTCCTCGAAAAGGTAGCAGTCGTCGGGCAGGGTCTCGATGGGGACGAACCCCTCCACGGTGTTATCGAGTTCCGCAAACAGCCCGAAGGAGGTCACGCCCGAGACGGTCGCCCCGTATTCTTCCCCGATCTTGTCCCGCATGTAGAAGACGGTGTAGAGGGCATCCGTCTCCCGTTCCGCCTCCGCGGCGTTGCGCTCCGCGAGGGAGGATTGCTTTGCGGCGTCCTCCGTAAAGGAGGTATACTCTTTCGCCTTTCCCGCAAAGAAGGCGCGGGAGATGCGGTGGACGCAGAGATCGGGATAGCGGCGGATGGGGGAGGTGAAGTGGCAGTAGCAATCGGAGGCAAGCCCGAAGTGCCCGATATTTTCGGGGGAATACACCGCCTTCGCCATCGAGCGCAGCATCACGCGGGAGACGACGGGGGAGACGGGGGAATCGCCGAGAGAGGTAAGGAGGGCGGCGTAGTCCCGCGGGGTCACCTTGGCGGGGTCGAACGCGGGGGAAAGCCCCGCCCCGAGAAGGAAGGTGCGGAAGGAGGCGGCCTTTTCTTCCGCGGGCCTGTCGTGTAGGCGGTAGATGAAGGGCACGCCCTTCTCCGTCATGAGGGAGGCGACGCTCTCGTTCGCAAGCACCATGAACTGCTCGATCATCTCGTGCGAGACCGTGCGTCTGTTTTCGGGGATCTCTATCTTCCCGTCCTCATAGAGGATCTTCGCCTCGCCGATGCCGAGTTCCACGCTTCCCCGCCGCATTCGGGCGGCGCGCAGGATCTTCGTGAGTTTTACGGCGGTCAAGACAAAATCCGTAAGATCGGGGTATTTTTCCCTCGTCTTCCCGTCTCCCTCGGCGATCGCCGTCACTTCGGTGTACGTCATGCGGTGGCGGGAGTTGATGACGGTGGGGGCTATCCTCTTTTTCAGGACTTTGCCCCGTCCGTCCACCGTCATAAAGCAGGAGAGGGCGAGGCGGTCCACCCCCTCGTTGAGGGAACAGATGCCGTTCGAAAGCGCCTTGGGAAGCATGGGGAGGACGCGGTCGGGGAAGTACACGCTCGTGCCGCGGGCATACGCTTCGCGGTCGAGAGGGGAGCGGGGAAGAACATAATGGGAGACGTCCGCAATGTGTACGCCGAGATAGAACTTCCCGTTTTCCTCGCGCACGGAGACGGCGTCGTCGATGTCGCGGGTGTCCTCGCCGTCCACCGTGATGATGAGTTCCCCGCGCAGGTCTTCCCGCCCTTCCATCGCCTCGGGGGGTACGCTCTGCGGGATCCTCTCCGCCGCTTTCAGCACCTCTTCGGGGAACTCCTCGCGGAGGGCGTGGGCGCGGATAATCGCAAGCTCCTCGGTGAAGAGATCGCCGCTCGCCCCGAGAACTTCAACGATCTTTCCCGTGCAACTCCCGTCGCGGGCATAGTCTATTTTCACGACGACCTTCGCGCCGTCGGGGGCGCCCATGCTGTCGCGGCGGGGGACGGAGACGGTGAAGCCGAGCTTCTTCTCGTCGGGGACGACATACCCCGTCTTCCCCTCGACGAAGAAGGCGCCGACGGCGGTCTCGTACCCGCGGGCAAGCACAGCGAGGATCTCGCCCTCGTCGTCCGAGCGCATGCTCTTTACGGGGGCGGCAAGCACCCTGTCGCCGTGAACGGCGCCGACCGCCGATTTCTTGGGGATGAAAAGCTCCTTTCCGTCCTCAAAGGTCACAAAGCCGAAGCCCCGCCCGCTCCCCGAAAAGAGGCCTTCTCTTGCCCCGAACTGTTCCCCCGTGCCGTAGCGGAAGCGGGAGTCGCGGAGCAGCTCACCCTCCCGCACGAGGGCGTCGAGCATGTCCCGCACGGCAAAGGCCTCCCGCCGCCCCAAGCGGAGTTTGCGGGAGATCTCATCGGCAGTGAGGAGGGCGAAGGAGCCGTCCTTTATCTTTTCGAGCAGGGAATATTTTGCGTTCATAGCGGTGCGGCGATAAAAAACGGGCAGCCCATGCGCCGCCCGTCTTTTGCGTTGAGAAATGTCCCGAGCCGGGAGTTACCAAACCAGCAGGACAATGGAGAATGCGATGGCGAACACCGCAAGGATGGCAAGGCAGATGATCGTCCCGAGCTTTAATTTGGACTCGGTGGATTTGCCCTTGTTCTTCCCGTAGAAGGTCTCGCTCGAGCCGCCGAGCGCATCGATGCCCTCGGAGTTGGCGGGGGTAAGCATCACGAGGACGATCGCCGCAATGGCGGCAACGCCCATGGCGATGATGAGGCCGAGGCACACGCCGAGGAAGGCGCCGTAGCTTGCGTCGCTCTCGAGGGGAACAAGCAATTGCATGATGATGGAATTGAGGTTCATATCTTCCGTCCTTTCCGTCTATTTCGAATTTCGGAGAAAATTATACCATATCCGTTCGCGAAAGACAACCTTTTTTACATGGATTTCCGAAAAAACCGCAAAAAAATCCCTCCCGAAGGGGAGGGAAGAGGTTTTACTTGGTGCCTTTGAAGATCTGCGCGGAGTTCGGGTTCGTTCCGATCACGAGTACGCAGGTCCCGCTCACGTTGTCGAGCTTCTGCAATTCGTTGTACGCGTCCTTCACGTCTTCCTCGGAGATGTTGAATTTATCCTTGAGGGAGTCTACCATGTCCTTGTCGCCCTTGAATTCGACGATGACGACGACGTCGAGCGCGGACAGTGCCCCGCCGAGAATGGAACTGTCGTCCGATTTCTTCTGCAGGACGTGGATCTCCACCTTGTCCGCATACTCTTCGCCGACGAATTCAGCCACGGTGTCTTTGTACTCTTGGCTGATCTCGACTTCCTCATACCCCTCTTTCTCAAAAGCCTTCTTGACGGTGCCGTAGTTGGAGCAGGCACAGAGGGTGGCGACCATCGCGACGACGAGCGCCAGTGCAGCGAAAACGATCCCAAACTTCTTTTTCATATCCTTGTCTCCTTGTAAAGTGATTGGCAATATTATAATGCGCCGCGTCCCCGTTGTCAAGCACATTGAACGTATTTTTCATAAGAATTTTTCCGCTCCTTTTTTGCCGCGGCATTTGACATTTGCCGCGGGATGTCTTATAATGGACAGAGGTATGGATAACATTATACTCATCGGGATGCCTTCCTGCGGAAAGAGTACGGCGGGGGTACTCCTCGCCAAGCGGGTGGGCTTCGGATTTCTCGACTGCGACCTTCTCATCCAGAATGCGGAAAAGGCCCTTCTTCCTTCGATCATCGCCGAAAAGGGGGCGGAGGGGTTCCTCCGCATCGAAAACCGCGTGACGGGGGAGATCGTGTGCGACCGCTGCGTCGTGGCGACGGGGGGAAGCGCCTGCTACTGCGCGGAGGCAATGGAACACCTCAAGACCCTCGGGAGGGTCGTCTACCTCTCCATCGGGGCGGCGGAGGTCCAGCGGCGCATTCCCGACCTCGAAAAGAGGGGGGTCGTCATGAAGGGCAACGTCACCACCCTCGCGGCGCTCTACCGCGAACGGGTGCCCCTCTATCAAAAGTATGCGGACGTCACGGTCGATTGCAACGGGCTGACCGTCGAAGAGACCTGCGAAGCCGTGATGCGTGCCTTGGGGTTTGCAATATGAGAATTTGTATCTACGGCGCGGGCGCGATGGGAACCTCCCTCGGCGAAGAGCTTTGGTCGGCGGGGGAGAAGTGCGAATTCGTCACCCGCAACCTCTCCCATGTGGAAGCCCTCAAAGAAGAGGGGTACACCGCCTGCCCGCCGGACGGGATGGCGGGGGAGTACGACGTCATCTTCCTTGCGACGAAACAGCGCGAGAACAACTCCATCGCCGAATTCCTCCTCCCCTTCTTGAAGGGGGACGGCGCGCTCGTCACCGTGCAGAACGGCCTCCCCGAGAGGGGGCTTGCGGAGGTGTTCGGCGCAGACAGGGTGTACGGCTGCGCCCTCGGCTGGGGGGCGGAACTCGTCTCCCCGGGGGAGGTAAAGGTCTCCTCCGAGGGCAAAAAGCACCTCGCGATAGGGGCGTACGGCAAGGGGGAAAAGCTCGGCATGCTCTCCGCGCTCCTTGCCCGTGCCTTTGAAACGAAGACGGGGGACCTCATGGAGATCCGCTTCTCCAAGCTCGCCGTAAACGCCGCCTTCTCCACCCTCTCGGCGATCTCGGGGCTGACCTTCGGAGAGATCGCGAAAAAGCACAGAAAGCCCGCCCTCGCCCTCATGCGGGAGACGGTCGCCGTCGCCAAGGCGTACGGCTGCAAGTCTCTCGAGCAGAACGGGCACAATATCATGAAATTCGCGGGCAGTCCCCTCGCGGGGCTTGTCCTCCCCATGGCAATGAAAAAGCACGCCGCGATCCGCTCGGGAATGCTGAAGGACCTTGCGGCGGGGCGGCGGTGCGACGTCGACTTCGTCGCGGGTGCGGTCGTCTCCGCGGGGGAGGAAAGGGGGGTTCGGTGTCCCCGCCTTGCGCGGGCGGTCGCCCTCGTCCACGAGATCGAAAACGGGCTTGCGGAGCTTTCCCCCGAGAGCCTGAAACTGTTATGAGGCTCCTCTTCATCCGCCACGGCGACCCCGACTACGCGCGGGACGCCCTCACCGAAAAGGGGAGGCGGGAGGCCGCCCTCCTTGCCGAGCGCGCCGCGGAGTGGAAGGTGGACGATGTGTACATTTCCCCCCTCGGAAGAGCGAAGGAGACGGCGGCGTATTGCCTTCAAAAGTGGGACATTGGGTCGGAAATTCTCGATTGGACGGAGGAATTCCTCCTCCCCGAAAAGGACGGGATGGGGTGGGATCAGATCCCTTGGGACTACTATCCCGCCGATTGGACGAAACACGAAGAGAACTTTCGCGGGGAGGAGTGGCTCCGCCTCATTCCCGCCGCGCGGGAGCGGTACGAAAGGGTGTGCGCCTCCCTCGACGGGCTTCTCGCCCGCTACGGCTACGAGAGAGAGGGGAGATACTACCGTGCCGTCCGTCCCTCAAAGAAGACCGTCGTCTTCTTCTGCCACTTCGGCGTGACGATGATGATGCTCTCCCACCTTTGCAACATACCGGCTTTAACCTTGCTTCACGGCGTCTACCTCGCGCCGACCTCCGTAACCGTATTGAATACGGAGGAGAGGCGGGGGGACGAGGCCTACTTCCGCGCCGAGCGGATCGGCGACTGCCTGCATCTCATCGCGGGCGGGGAACCGATCTCGGCGAGCGGCTGTTTTACCGAACTCATGCAGGAATCTCCCCTCGGGAGAAAGGAGTAATATGGACTATCGAAAACTTGCGGAGCGCCTCTTGCCGGGCGACTATCCCGCACCCGAATTCTATGAAGAGAAATACCCGCCCCGCACTCTTCCCGCGGGGGCGGAGGTCACGCGGCTCGCGCCCTCGCCCACGGGCTTTATCCACCTCGGCAACCTCTTCGCGGCGATCGCGAACGAGCGCGTCGCCCACAGGAGCGGAGGGATTTTATACCTCCGTATCGAGGATACCGACCTAAAGCGCAAGGTAGACGGAGCGGTGGAGGCGGTCATAGCCGCCCTCAAATACTTCGACATCAAATTCGACGAGGGCGCCGAGATCGGCGGGGACGAGACCTATGCCCCGTGGTACCAGCGGAAGCGCGCCGAAATCTACAGGGCATTCGCGAAAAAACTCATAGAGGAGGGGCGGGCGTACCCCTGCTTCTGCACCGAGGCGGAGCTTTCCGCCCTCCGCGAGGAGCAGACGAAGAGGAAGGAGATCACGGGCTACTACGGAAAGTATGCCCGCTGCCGCAACCTCACCGAGGAGGAGATCTATAAAAATCTCGATGCGGGCAAGCCCTTCGTCCTCCGCCTCCGCTCCCTCGGCAACCCCGAGAATAAACTCAAGCTCCGCGACGCGGTGAAGGGGGAGATTACCGTCACCGAGAACGATCAGGACGTCGTCATCTTAAAGTCGGACGGCATCCCCACCTATCACTTCGCCCACGCCATCGACGACCACTTCATGCGGACGACCCTCGTCATCCGCGGGGAGGAGTGGCTCGCCTCCCTCCCCATCCATGTGGAACTCTTCGATGCGCTCGGCTTCCGCCGTCCCCGCTACGGGCACAACTGCTCCCTCATGAAGCAGGACGGCGAGACCCGCCGAAAACTAAGTAAGCGCAAAGACCCCGAGCTGTCCCTCGAGTTTTACAGGAAGGAGGGGTACTATCCCCGTGCCGTAAAAGTCTACATGCTCACCCTCCTCAACTCCAATTTCGAGGAGTGGTACCTCAAAAACCCCGGGGCGGATCTCAACGGGTTCCCCTTCAAAGTGGAGAAAATGAGTAAGAGCGGCGCCCTCTTCGACCTCGACAAACTCAACGATATCTCCAGGAACGAGCTTGCCCTCCTCGACGAAAAGACGATGCTCGCCTTCCTCAAGGATTGGGCGGAGGAGTTCGGCACCGAGGCGCAGAAAAACTATTTTGCGGACGAAGAGAAGATGCTCCGCGTCCTCGCCCTCTGTATGGGCGTCGGCGGCAAGAAGCGGAGAAAGGATTTTACGACCGCCTCGCAGGCGATGGAGTATATAAAGTATTTCTTTGAACGGCCCGAAACGCACGAGGAGTACCGCGCGGGGAAGGAGACGGTCTCCGCCGTCCTCCGCGATTTTCTTCAAGGCTACTCGCCCGCAGATGATTCGCAGGTGTGGTTCGGCAAGGTGAAGGAGGTCGCGGCCGCACACGGCTACGCCGCCGAGATGAGGGACTACAAAGCGTCCCCCGAGAGCTACAAGGGGAGCGTTGCCGACGTGGCGGAGATCTTGCGCATTGCGACGACGGGCAGGGCGAACACCCCCGACCTTTATACAATTATGCAAATTTTGGGAGAGGGGGAGACGCGTGCGCGCCTCGGATGCGCAGCGGAACAACCGTAACACATGGGAGAAAAAGGTATGGAACTTCGTGAACTCTATTGTAAATGCTGCGGCGCGCTTTCGGACCCGACAGCGTGACTTCGATTGGGCGGCATGCGCTTGCCGCTTGCACCAAACTCAAGTCCGTCACCGTTCCCAATCGGTTCAGGGGGTATAAGGACATGGGGCTTAAAGATATTTTCGGCGACGATTACGAGCAAATCAAATTTACATTTATCTGAAACAAAGGAGGAAGAGATATGAGTCGGGCGGATGAAATTTTCATTGCGAACTGTAAGGACATTCTGCAAAACGGCGTGTGGGATACCGACCTCGAGGTCCGTCCCCATTGGGAGGACGGCGCTCCCGCCCACACCGTAAAGAAATTCGGCATCGTCAACCGCTACAATTTGCAGGAGGAATTCCCCATCCTCACCCTCCGCCGTACCGCTTTCAAGAGCTGTATCGACGAAATTCTGTGGATCTGGCAGAAGAAGAGCAACAACATCCGCGACCTCCACTCCCACATTTGGGATAGCTGGGCGGACGAAGAGGGGAGCATCGGCAAGGCTTACGGCTACCAGCTCGGCGTCAAACACAAGTATAAGGAGGGGGAGTTCGACCAGGTGGACCGCGTCCTCTACGAACTCAAGCACACCCCCGCCTCCCGCAGGATCTTAACGAACATTTTCAACTTCGAGGACCTGCACGAAATGCACCTCTATCCTTGTGCCTACTCGATGACCTTCAACGTCTCGGGAGACACTTTGAACGGCATCCTCAACCAACGCTCGCAGGACATGCTTACGGCGAACAATTGGAACGTGGTGCAGTACGCCGTGCTTCTCACCATGTTCGCGCAGGCATCGGGCCTTAAAGCGGGGGAGCTTGTCCACGTCATTGCCGACGCCCACCTCTACGACCGGCATATTCCCATCGTTGAGGAGGTCATAAAGAACGACCCGCTTCCCGCCCCGAAACTGGTTGTGGACCCCGACGTGAAGAATTTTTACGATTTCACGACGGACAGTTTCAAGCTCGAGAACTACGAGTTCCACCCGCTCTCGGCAAAGATCCCCGTGGCAATTTAGTCTCTCCACGCCTTCCCCCTTCGGGGGGAAGGTGTCACGGCTCTGCCGTGACGGATGAGGGGCATACGCTCGGCATCCTTGCCTTCCCCTCGATTGTCGCGTCGCTCCGCTCTCGCCCTTGCCTTCTCCTCGATTACCGCGTCATCCTGCCCCGCCCGCGATACACACGGTATAACCCGCGCCGGGTTACCGCGTCATCCTGAGCCATCGAGGCAGGAATAAAACGCAGAAGCCCATCGTGCGAAGGATCCCGAGGTACGAAGTCCGCAATACATACTCCGTGTTTTTATCCTCGGGATTCTTCACCCCCACCGAGCATTCCGAATAACGAAGCCGACCGCGGGGGTTCAGAATGACGCGCTAAAACAGACGGGCGCGGATTCTCGGATCCCTTGCCTTCCCCTTGAGGGGAAGGTGTCCCCGCAGGGGACGGATGAGGTGTCATCTCCCCCCAACCCAAACCAAAAAATTATGAAAGCAATTTTTCACGCCGATCGCCGTTGGGGCATCGGAAAAAACAACGGCCTCATGTTCTCCCTTCCCAAGGATATGAAGTTCTTCCGCGAGACCACAAAGGGCAAAATTGTGGTAATGGGGTCGAAAACTCTGCTCTCCTTCCCCGAGGGCAAGCCTCTCAAAAACCGCACGAATATCGTGCTTTGCCCCGAGGATATGGGGGAGGGCGTGACGACCGTCCACACCCTTTCCGCCCTTCTCGAAGAGGTAAAAAAATACCCCGCGGACGACGTGTTCGTCATCGGCGGGACGAGCGTCTACCGCTTGCTTCTTCCCTATTGCACGGAGGTCCTCGTCACCAAGGTGGACGCGGACGGCGGGGCGGACGTGTTCGTCCCCGACCTCGACAAGGATCCCTCTTTCGCGCTCGTTTCGGAGAGCGGACCCGAGGAGGACAACGGCCTCTCCATCCGCTTCTGCACCTACCGCAACCTCGCGCCCCTCGCCTACTGAAGGAGAGAGAGCGCTTCGTGGATATCCCCGCGGAGGAGGATCGCCCGATCCGCGATTTCTTCGGGGCACTCCGCCTCGGGATTGATGCACGCGTACGTCGCGTTTTCGTTTTCCGCCGTCATCTTCCAAAAGGGGAATTTGACGATCGCGGGCGTATTGTACCCCACGCCGAGTTCGAGAAAGAGAACCCGGCTCTTTTTATGCCTCGCGAAAAAGGCGAGATACCGTCTGCACGCCTCCCTCCAACCCTCGGTTTCGACGAAGGTGCCGTCGCTCCTCAAGTTGGGTACAAGCTCCCGCCCGCACTTCGGACAGCGGGGGACAAGGCGGGAGGGGATTTTTCCGTCCTTTTGCGTTTTGACCATTTCCCGTACGGCCTCTTCGTTGTCGTAGACCGCCTCCGAACAGGGGAGACCGCACTGAAACAGCCCGTAGTCTCCCTGCGTATAAAATAGCCTTTTCTTATCAAATCCCGCCCGCTGAAAACAGTGGTCCACATTCGTCGTGACGACGAAATAATCCCTGCCCGAAAGAAGGCGCAGCAGCTTTTCGTAGGTATCTTTGGGCGGTGGCGTGTAGCGGTTCAGGAGGATAAAGCGCGACCAGAATCCCCAGAATTCCTCCCGCGTGGGGAAGGGGTAAAAGCCGCCCGCGTACATGTCCCGAAAGCCGTACTTTTTTTCAAAATCGCCGAATGAGGTCGAAAAACGGGCGCTGCCGTACTCGTATCCCGCCGAGGCGGAAAGTCCCGCTCCCGCCCCGACGACGATCGCCTCCGCATCGGATATCGCCCGCTTGAGTTGTTCAAAGTTCTCTCTCACAGGACGGCGTCGGATGCGGTGTAGTTTTGAAGAGAGCCTTCTTTCACCTGAATGCAGATATAGCGGATGCCCGTCTTTTCTCCCGCGAAGAATTGCCTTTTTGTCGCAGGCGCCACGCGTACCCAATCGCCCTCTTTGAGAGTGACCGTCTCGCCGTCTAAAACCGCTTTGCCCTCGCCCGCGAGGATCCCGTAGATCTCTTCGTTCTCCTTGTGCGCATGCACGAAGGGCACCCCCGCTCCCGCGGGAAGTTCGTTCACGCTGATCTCCGCGCCCGTAAGCCCCAAGAGATCGTGCAGCTCGGTGCGGGCGCCCGCCTTTACCGTAACCTTGGAATAGTTTTTCATCTTTCTGCCTCCTTTTTGCACAGTATACTACCTTCCGCGGAAAATTGCAAGAACGTTACTTTTTTCTTATCAGAGAATAAAAAAGTTACAAGGTTTCCTTTTGAAACCATTGACATTCCCGCGTGTGCGCGCTACAATAGAATAAGGAGGAAGTATGCTTACAAAAGAGGAACTCCCCGAGTGCCCCGTCGCCACGGCGGTCCGCCTCATCGGGAACAAGTGGAAACTTCTCATCTTGCGCGACCTCTTGGAGGGACCTTGCAGGTTTACGGAGATCGCGCGCCGCGTGGAGGGCATCAGCAAAAAGGTACTCTCCGATAACCTCCGCGCCCTCGAGGAGGACGGGCTTCTCGTGCGGGAGGTTTACGCGGAGGTGCCGCCCCGCGTCGTCTACTCCGTATCCCCCCTCGGGGAGACCCTCCGCCCCATTCTCGAGGCGATGAAGACGTGGGGGGAGCAGTATAAATCACAGCCTTAAATTCAAATCGGGGCAAACTTTTTTACAAAAGTACCCCGATTTCGTTGTATTTTTCCGACGAAAGTATTATAATTTGCTTCGGACTTCAAGAAGGAACACAGCTTTATGGTCAGAGAAGATTTGAGAAACATTGCGATCATCGCCCACGTTGACCACGGCAAGACGACCCTTGTCGACCAAATGTTGAAACAGGCGGGTACCTTCCGCGCAAATCAGGTTGTCGAGGAGCGCGTGATGGACTCGGGCGATTTGGAGCGGGAGCGCGGGATCACCATCCTCGCGAAGAACACCTCCATCCACTATAACGGGGTCAAGATCAACGTCGTCGATACCCCCGGGCACGCCGACTTTTCGGGCGAAGTGGAGCGGGTCCTCAAGATGGTCTCGGGGGTCCTCATCCTCGTGGACGCCGCCGAGGGGCCCATGCCGCAGACGCGGTTCGTCACCCGCAAAGCCCTCGAGATGGGGCTGAAACTCATCATCGTCGTCAACAAGATCGACCGCCCCGATGCCCGCGTGAAGGAGGTGGAGGACGAGGTCCTCGAACTTCTCATGGACCTCGATGCCTCCGACGACCAGCTCGACAGCCCCTTCGTGTACTGTTCGGGCAGGGAGGGCACCGCCTCCCTCGACGCCGACACGCCGGGGACGGACTTAAAGCCCCTCTTCGATACCATTCTCTCCCACTTCCCGCCCATCGAACTCGACGAGACGGGCCCCTTCCGTCTCCTCGTCTCCTCCATCGATTACAACGATTACGTCGGGCGGATCGGCATCGGCAGGATCGAGCGGGGGGTCGCGGTGCAGAATGCGGACGTCACCGTCTGCAACTACAACCACCCCGAGGTGAACGACCGCGGCAAGCTCGTAAGCCTCTATGAGATCGAGGGCCTCGAGCGGGTCCCCTGCGAAAAGGCGATGGCGGGGGACATTGTGTGCTTCTCCGGGCTTGAAAATATCAACATCGGCGACACGGTCTGCGCCAGCACCTGCGTCGACCCCGTGCCCTTCGTCAAAATTTCAGACCCCACCGTGGAGATGATCTTCTCCGTCAACGATTCTCCCTTTGCGGGGAAGGAGGGGAAGTTCGTCACCACCCGCCACCTCCGCGACAGGCTCTACCGCGAACTTCTGCGGGACGTCTCCCTCCGCGTCGAGGACACCGATTCCGCCGACGCCTTCCGCGTGAGCGGCAGAGGGGAGATGCACCTCTCCATCCTCATCGAGACGATGCGCCGCGAGGGGTACGAATTTCAGGTCAGCGCCCCCAAGGTCCTCTATAAGGAGATCGACGGCAAGCGCTGCGAGCCCGTGGAGCGGCTTATCGTGGACGTTCCCGACGACTGCACGGGCCCCGTCTTCCAGAGCATGGGCGTGCGCAAGGGCGAACTCATCCACATGAGCGCGATGGGGTCCCGCATGCGCCTCGAATTCCTCGTTCCCGCCCGCGGGCTGTTCGGCTACAAGAGCGAATTCCTCACCGATACCAAGGGGGAGGGCGTCATGAGTTCGGTGTTCTTCGAGTACCAGCCCTTCAAGGGGGAGATCGAGCGCCGCACTTCGGGGTCCCTCGTCGCCTTCGAAACGGGGGAGGCAGTCACCTACGGACTGTTCAACGCACAGGGGAGGGGGACCCTCTTCATCGGCCCCGGGACTCCCGTCTACGAGGGCATGGTCATCGGCGTCTCTCCCAAGGAGGGGGATATCAACGTGAACGTCTGCAAGCAGAAGCACCTCACGAATACCCGCTCTTCCTCTTCGGACGAGGCGCTCCGTCTCATCACCCCCAAGAAGATGAGCCTCGAGGAATGCCTCGAATTCATCGCGGACGACGAACTCCTCGAGATCACCCCGCAGAACGTGCGTCTCCGCAAGCGCATCCTCGACGGCGAGCTTCGCGCCAAGGCGCGTGCCAAGGCGAAATTGCAATAAAGCGCCGTTTGCATAGTACTATGCCACACATAATTAAAGCCTTTTCGCATCAGAAGAGGCTTTTTTCAATTTATTTTTACTCACATATTTCCCGCGGCGCGAAAATAAAATAAAACTATGCAAGAGGCAAAGCAGAGCATACTCACGTTGGAATCGCAGAAAAAACTCACCCTCTCGGGGGTGGAGAGCGTCGATGCGTTTTCGGAGACTGCCATCCTCCTCACGGTGTGCGGGAAGAGAGTGCGCGTTGCGGGGAGCAAGATGAAGATCGTCGCCTTCTCACAGGGGAGCGGCAATTTTTCGGCAGTCGGGGATTTCACCGCCGTGCGCTACGGCGCAGAGCGGGGCGGGTTTTTCCGAAAACTATTCAGATGAACGGCGGCGACCAGTTTTTCATCTTTCTCGTCTGCACCCTGTGCGGGATCGTCTCGGGGGTCTTGTACGATTTCATCTATTGCGTGCGCTATCCCTTCCGTGCCCTCTGGGTGCGCATCGCAACGGACATTCTCTTCTTTCTGCTCTTTGCGGGGCTGTTCCTCTTCGTCTCGGTGGTGTTCTCCCTTCCCGCCGTGCGGTTCTACATGTTCGGCGGCTGTCTTGCGGGATTTTTTCTTTATCTGAAAAGTTTTCATAAAATCGTTGCTTTTTTTGCGGAAAAGATATATAATGGTATGTGCAAGAAACGAAAAGCAAAGGAAGAAGTCGGATGCCCGAGAAAAAGAAGAGCGGTATATCGGAGGAGAAGGCAAGAAGGATCGCCGTAGGGGCTACGGTCGCAGGCGTCCTGCTCGTCGTCTTTCTCATCGCGGTGCTGATCGTGCAATTCGTGCAGATCGGCGTTGCGAACAAGCGCATTTCCGACTACCAGTCGCAGATCGATGAGTACAACGAAATGCTCGAGGGCGACAGGGAAGACCTCGCTTTTTGGAAGACCCAGCCGGGGCTTGAATACCTTGCCTCCCAGCAGGGTTGGAAGTAAGCATGAAATACGCGGTCATCGATATCGGTTCCAATTCCGTTCGTCTCATGGTGTGGGCGGACGGAAAAACTTTATATAAGAGGGTGAAGACGACCCGCCTCGGCGAGGGGATCGCCCTTTCGCCCATGCTCTCCGCGGGGGCGATGGAGCGCACGGCGCGCGCCGTCTCCGATTTTTGCGCGGAGGGAAG